>JAPLDE010000044.1:404-25112 GCA_026391855.1 Bacteroidota bacterium
CAGCTATTTACAACATTTTTATGAAAGCCAGGAATAAACCGGAACCAACCCTTGACCAAAAGTTTAAACACATCCTGATCAGGGTTATTATTCCTTTTAATATTGTTCTTATCGGAGTGATTATCTGGCAATTCAACAGCCTGGTCAATGCAAGGAAAGAGATCACCTCAATTTCGTCAAAGGATAATTCGGGCCCGGAAAATTTACGATTGATAAGATGTAACGATTATTCCCTTACAAAGCCATTGAGGGTGGTTGATATCGAGAAAGAATCGCCATTATTATGGAATCTGAAGGAAACAGTGGCATCCATTATCGACAGCAAGAAGAAAAGCGGGGAGATCATCAACGCTTCCGTGTATTTTAAAAAGATGAACGACGGAAGCTGGTGCAGTGTCAATGATCAGGAAAAGTACCGGCCCGGGTCTATCAATAAGATCCCGATTTTAATTTATTACCTCAAATTGGCAGAAAAGGAACCCGGATTATTGAATGTGAGCTGGCCCTATAACCAACCGATCGACAACCCCAAAAATGAAACGTACCGCAAGGGCAGCCTGGTGCTTGGTCAGTCATACAAAGTGAAGGATCTCCTTAGGGAGATGATTGTGAATTCTGACAACATCGCTACCACTTTATTGCTGGTGCATTTAAAAGATTATTCCAAATTTGAAGAAATTTTCCGAGAATTAGGGTTAACTCCTCCCGAACCTCACAGTTTCGATTACGCCATTTCGGCCAGTGAATGTTCCAGGTTCCTGAGGGTTCTGTATAATTCATCCTACCTCAGTGAAGAGCATTCACAATTTGCCCTGGAAATGCTGACAAATTGCAGTTTTATTGATGGGATGGTAAAAAATTTACCAAAAAACATTAAGGTGGCTCACAAATTTGGAGAGGCTGGTAACACAGAACAACCTGAATTTTCTGAGACAGGTATTGTTTACAAAGGCAGCAATACGTATCTGCTTACCATAATGACCCATGGAAACAACGCCAAAGAACAGGCTGAAACCATCAGCGAAATATCGAAGGCTGTTTTTGATGAAGTGAAAGAATAGGTCATTTCTCCTTTTGTTTATTTTCTTCAAATGAGTCCGGTAAATATCAGGAAAATGGTTATTTTTACCTCAACAGGTATGTTGATCCTGGTTGGTCAGTTCTTGACCTGAATCAATGAAATCAGGACTATTTACTAATAATGAAGCACTTGGGTCTTGTAAAGCAACTTAACATTCTTAGCTCGGAAAACATGAATCAATTTACCCGGATTTGCAACTTTTTACTGGCATTTTTGATTACTACTACTATGGTTGTCGGTCAAAATGATGAACTCATCCTTCCTTCAAAAAAGAAAGTAACGGAAAGGAGCGTCCTTTCTGAGGCTTTATCAGCCGGGTTAGCACCGGCAGGTCACCCCTACGTTTGTACACCGGTTAAAAATGGGCTCAAATTACCATCAGATATTGCCTATGCTGATAATGCCTATTCAGGTACCGGAACGTTGCCGGTTGGTCCTATTCACTTTGTTCTCAATGATCCGTCCTCGGCTGTCTCAATCTCTTCATACACAGGCATTGACTTTATCAGCGGAGGTACCTGGAAAGATGGTGTTTGGTATGGTGCAACCTATTCCTCAACCGGGTCCCAATTCATTACCATTAACACGGTAACAGGGGCCAGAACGACCATTGGTCCTATGGGTGTGATTGTTACCGATCTTGCTTATGACTGGACGACCGGAATCATGTTTGCTATGACGTATAGCTCAGCTTCCTCCAAATCTTATTTATATACAGTAGATATTTCTACCGGAGCCACTACCCAGGTGGGAAGCTGTGGCAGTGTATTATTAATGGGCCTTGCCTGTGACGGAAGCGGAGTTTTATATACCGTATCGCTTAGTACCGACCAATTACTCACGGTTAATAAAACAAACGGCGCCACCACCATTGTCGGTCCTATTGGTTTCAATGCCAACTATGCTCAAAACATTGAATTTGATAACTCAGACAATACCTTATATTATGCTGCTTATCATACAGATGATGGGGGTCAGCTCAGAACGATCGACAGGACAACCGGTGCCACAACCCTCATTGGTTCCTTTCCCGGAGGAATGGAAGTGACAGGATTTGCCATTCCAAACCAAGCTTTCAATAGCCTGGATCATGATGTGAGAATAAATTCCATCGTTTCCCCTGTATCAGGACCTTTTCTTTCTTCCACGGAACCATTGACCGTCACTCTTCAAAATGTAGGATGGAGTCCGGAATCCAATTTCCCTGTTTCTTACCGGGTAAATGGTCTTCCACCAGTCACTGAAATTTTTACTCAAACGCTAACACCCGATGAATCAGCAACTTATAGCTTTAGTAACACGGTTGATCTGAGCAGTCACGGTACCCTGTATAACATGGTCGTCTATACAGGACTTTGCAGTGACCAGGATCATAATAACGATACCCTTTCAGCCACCATTCAAAATACAAATGGTATCTATTGCACGGCAGTTAGCGATACCTGCGAAGAATATATCAGTAATGTCAACCTGTTGACGCTGAACAATGCCAGTAACTGCTCTCCGGGAGGCTATTCCGACTATTCCGGAATGAGTGTACCTATGACCATCGGGCAAAATGTCACTATCAGCGTTACCATTGGTTCCTCATTTAGTGGTGATCAATTGGGTATCTGGATCGACTGGGACCATAATTTCGCTTTCAGCAGCAACGAATTGATTATGGTAACCGGAGGACCATCTATTTTTACATCTAATTTTACAGTACCGGGTTATGCTTACCCTGGTGATGTCAGGATGAGGATAAGGCTCAGTTATGGAACAATTCCTGATCCTTGCGGAACTACTCAATACGGTGAAACAGAAGACTATACAATTAGTATTAACGGAGCGCAGATTCTGGATGATATAGGTGTTGTTGAATTGGTCAGCCCGGTTTCCGGAATCGGTCTCCCCATCAATGC
Organism: Bacteroidota bacterium; assembly: GCA_026391855.1. Taxonomy (GTDB): domain Bacteria; phylum Bacteroidota; class Bacteroidia; order Bacteroidales; family CAIXZF01; genus JAKLIX01. Next base: position 3,390 of record JAPLDE010000044.1, read on the forward strand.
ACAAGTTAAAGCCAGGATCATTAATGCAGGTTTAATTACCCATTCCAACATACCCATCTCTTACATCTTCAACAACGGAGCTCCTGTAAATGAAGTTGTTACAGGGCTTTTGGCAGCCGGCGACACCCTAACCTTTACATTTTCAGGAACTGTAAATGTTTCTGCAACTGGTGTGCATCATATTAAGGTTTATACCTCCTTAGCCACCGATCAGGTTCCCGCGAATGACACTATTTCAGGAATTGTTGAATGTTATTCCGGCGGTACCCTTATTTATGACAATGGTCCCTTAATGAACAGTCCGGGGACAGGTTATGGAGGAGCAGACGAGAGTGTTCTGCAGGGAAACCTGGGAATGACCACTTTTGGATTTGGCCATGCAATTTCTTCAGGATACAGGGTTGCAGAGGAATTTACCATCCCTGAGCAAGACACCTGGACGATCACCAGTATAAGCTTTTATGCTTATCAAACAGGTTCGGGGATAACCTCCACAATAAATAATGTGAATTTCAGAATATGGAATGGAGAACCCGGAACAGGAAGTTTGATCTTTGGTGACAACACGACCAACCGGCTCAGCAGTTCTTTGTTCTCGGGTATATACCGAATTTCAGATGGAAATTATGGGAATTCCAACAGACCGGTGATGGTGGACAAATGCAACATTCCTGCCTTAACCCTGGGGTCCGGTACCTATTGGATCGACTGGCAAACCGGTGGCACAGGAAGTTCCGGCCCATGGATACCTCCAATAACGATTAACGGACAAACTACAACCGGTAATGCAATACAATTTAATGGAACGACCTGGGGAGTACTTACCGATGGTGGATTAATAACCCCGCAGGGATTACCCTTCCGGCTTTATGGATATACGACTTCAGGGAATATGGATTTGGGTGTAACGGAAATTATTTCCCCGGTTACCGGCCCTTTTCTTTCATCCAACGAATTGGTTACCATTAAGGTAAAAAATTTCGGGTCTCTGGCTGTTTCCAGTATTCCGGTCAGTTACAGATTAAACAACGGACCCGGGATAACAGAAACAATCAATTCCTTATTACTACCCAATGAATCAATAACTTATACATTTTTTCATACCCTCGATCTTTCTGCTTTAGGAACCTATTATTTAACGGTTTTTTCCGGTTTGGATAATGATATGCATCACCAGAATGACACGATGAATAAGACGGTTGCTCATATGAGCGTACTTTATTCGATCAATGAGAGTTTTGAAGAAGATTTTCCTCCCGGGGGATGGACGCAAATTAGCCCGATTGGCGGCACCGGATGGAATCAACAGCTTGTTGGTACCACCCCTATACCTAACTGGGGTGGGGGAGTTGTAACACCAACCCCCGATGGACAGGGTGGGACGAAAATGGCATTTGTAACCTATACAGATGGAGGCGCCAATGCCAATGATCAATGGCTGGTAACCCCATACGTGCATTTGTCATCAGGGTATAAACTCATGTTCTGGACAAGGAAATTTGGAAATTTCGCAGATACATTACTTGTTAAAATTTCGGTTTCCGACCCCTCCATCCCTTCCTTTACAAACACATTGATAAGTCTGGGATGGACATCGTCGACAGCGGATACGGGCTGGGTATATCATACATATAACCTGGATAGTTTTGCAGGCCAAAACCTGTATTTTGCCTTTCAGGAGAAGGTCTCAGACAACACTGATTTTGGAGCGGCCATTTTTCTTGATCTGGTTAAGGTGGGTTTCCCGGCTATTTCCGGATGTTCCGGGCTGCAAGGGGTTTTGAGCTATAATAACAGTTTATCAACTCCTTTAACCAATACGACCGTTTTCCTTAAACAGAGTAATGAAATTGTTAGTCAGGTAGTTACGGATAGTACCGGGTTTTATGAATTCAGTGGATTGAACAGTGGAAACTATCAATTGACTGGCACTTCCACCAAATCCTGGAATGGGGTTAATGCCAATGATGCACTCAAGGTTATTCAACATTTTGCAGGAATGTTTTACCTTACAGGTCTTCGAAAAACTGCAGCCAATGTGGATGCTTCAGGGTCGGCCAATGCAGCCGATGCCCTGATGATTGCCAGGCGGTTTGTAGGGATGATCACTTCTTTCCCTGCCGGGGACTGGCTGTTTAGTACAGATACAGTTCAGCTTACTGGTGATACTACCATTACTCATGATTTCCAGGGGCTTTGTTTTGGTGATGTGGATGGATCCAATGTCCCTCAAGCCAAACTGGAACCTTCAGTTTCATTAAAAGCTGAAGGACAACTATATGCTGAAAACATCGGCCTGGTTGAGATTCCTGTTTATATTAACAAACCTGCTGAAGTGGCTTCGGCTTCGCTGGTGTTTACACTCGATCCCGCCCTCTCTGAAGTTCAAAATGTTGAATTTTCTCAGGAGGGAAACCTGGTTTATCACCAGGTGGGTAATGAATTACGGATGGCCTGGTATAGTCTGATCCCCATGCAGTTAGAATCAGGAGATCGCTTACTGTCACTCTTTGTAAAAACAGATCCCTCTTTAATAAATAATGGTATTGAGGAACAAACCTTTCTTTTCCTGGAAAATGAAAGTCAATTAACTGATAATCTGGCTATTTCTTTAGATGACATCCAATTGGAGTATCCAGCTCTTTTTATTGGGGATGGTAATTTCTATTTAGGTCAAAACCAGCCGAATCCATTCAATCATCAAACGGTCATCCCTTTTATCCTTCCGGTTGAAGGCAGGGTATGTCTGAAAGTAATGGATTTACTTGGCAGAGAGGTGCTTACGCTGGTGGATGAAGATAGACATGCGGGTTCGTACCAGGTTGAGATCCCCGGCAATATTCTGGGTAAAGGGTTGTATACCTATCGTCTGGAACTGAGAGGTGAGCGTTTTTATGGTTGTTTGGTAAAGAAGATGGTTTGCCGGGAATGATTTACAGGAGAAGAGACATTTTGTTTTTTTCATTGGTTTGTTGACTCTTGAAGGTATTTGTAAACCGGTATGGGATGTCATCCAAAAACCGCCTCCCGGATGACATCTACCAGATGACATCTCAATCAGTCGATCCGGATGTCATCTATTAGATGACATCTCAATCAGCCAATCCGGATGACATCTACCAGATGACATCTCAATCAGCCAATCCGGATGACATCTACCAGATGACATCTCAACCAGCCGATCCGGATGACATCTATCAGATGACATCTCAACCAGCCGATCCGGATGACATCTACCAGATGACATCTCAATCTCTCTTTCCGGATGACATCCAATCCACTTGAGAACATTGGAACTCAATACCAGGCCATTACCCGCACTTTGCCTGTAGAAACAACCTTTCAGCTGCCAATTCCGGAAGGATTTTATTATGGATTTCTAATGCAACGAACCGAACTCCCAGCCATTATGTGGTTGACTCCCCTGCCAACATTAGGACTGTAAGCCATCACTTCCCAGTAGATCCCATAGTCCCAGCTTGACTCATGGTAGTCGGAGGAGGACCAGAAGATCGCGTAATCACCAATGCTGTAAAAGTATCCGCCATTTTCGGTAATACCACCCCCAAGGGCTGTGAAACCACTTTCGTTGGTTGCGGAAATGGATGAATTCCAATGAGCGGTACCGGTTTCTTTCAACATATTCGCGGCATTTATTCCACTCCAATTCCACACATTACAGTCAACGGTGAGATCAAGAAAAGTGGTTAATGTGCACCATTCGGCATCGGTGGGCAGATGCCAGCCGACCGGACAAATACCCTGGGCGCCTGCTGTTATGGAATATTGCATCATCTCCTCCCATTGATAAAGGCCTCCATAAACCAAGCAATTGGCCGGATTATTATTATAGCAGTATTTCTCCTTTGTTCCGTTATCGGTTTGATTTTGGTTTGCCTGGATCATCGTGCCGATATTCAGATTTTCCTTCATCCAGCATTGTGGACCGATTTGAACAGCATGATAAGTTTGGCCACCATATACAAAGGAAGAATTGCCCGGACAGGGAGATCCCAAAGGAAGATAATTAAAGGTAATACTCACTGTATCAGTTGAACCGGCGCACGCGGTGCTGATCGTCCAGGTCAGAAAATAGGTTGTTCCGGCATTGCCAGTAAAAACGGAGACAGGGTTGCCGCTTTGGGTTATTGACCTGCCTTCCCCTGAAAGAATACTCCATAAACCCAATCCTGATTGAGGCGTATTGGCTGCCAGGATGGCAGAAGTACCGGTTATGGTCTGATCAGGCCCGGCATTGGAAGTAGTTGGAGATTGGTTACAGGTGTCTTTCAGGCAGCGTACTGTAAATCCGTCAGTTTTAGCATAGGCAAAACGGTAAATACTGCTGTGGGTGTTGTCGAATCTGCGCTGATACGCTGAATCTGAAGTGTAGGCGGTTGAAGTCCAGAAATGAGCATCCTCCTTGAAATCGTTATAGCCGCCGTTGTAATGGCTGCCTGCACCCAATATCGTAAATCCACTTGAATTGGTGGCTCCCGTGTTCGGGCTCAGCCAATGGGTATATCCTGGCTCTTTCATCTTTCCCGCTGCATCAATTCCGGAATAACCCCAGGCAGTGCAATTAACCAAAGGATCAATATACTGCGATAACATACACCACTCAGCATCCGTTGGAAGATGCCATCCTGAAGGACAAATACCTTGTAACCCGGGGGCGGTGGAATACTTCATCATCTCGTTCCATTGATAATACCCGCCATAGATCAGGCAGTTCGCAGGATCGTTGTTTAAACAATACTTTTCAATGATTCCGTTGTTGACTTGGCTTACACTGCCATCGATCATTGTCCCGATATTCAGGTTGTCCTTCATCCAGCATTGGGGTCCGATCTGAACGGTGTTGTATGTCTGTCCACCGTAATCAAAACTGGGGATACCGGGACATGGGTTACTGACTGCGGCCTGGAAGGAAATAATTACTTCATCGGAAGAACTGCTGCCGCAACCGTTACTGATGGTCCATTGTAAGGTATAGCTGCTCCCTGAAATACCTGTAAACGAAGAAGTTGGGTTATTGGAATCATCCAAACTGCCTGCATCACCACTAATAATACTCCATTTTCCCGATTCACCCTGGGCTGGAGTATTGCCGACGAGGGTGGCAGTAGTACCAGTCACATCCGGCTGGTCCGGTCCTGCATCAGAAGTAGTAAGAGTGGAACAGTTTTTCACGCAACGCACTGAAAATCCGTCCTGTAATTCATTGGAATTGAATTGATTGACTATCGCATCAGATGAATGTAGCATACGATACCATGCACTTGCTGAGGAAAACGCTGAAGACGACCAAAAGCTGGCGCTGCCGCCAAAGTCGTTGAAAGTAGCACTCTCCCCGTTACGGCGGCCACCGGCAAGGGCTGTAAAACCACTTTCGTTGGAAGCACCGGAATTAGGGGAATTCCAATGGGCTATACCTGCTTCCTTCATCTTTCCTCCTGCCAGGTCCAAACCTCCAAGATAATCAGTCAGCGTTGTCCATTCCTGGTTTGTCGGAACATGCCAATTGGTAGGGCAAATGCCCTTGATTCCCGGAGTTTGACTGTATTGCATCATCTCATCCCAACCTATCTGTACGGTATTGTATTTCTTCCCGTCCCTGATGTCGGTAAGCTGATCCCCGCAATTGGTAAAGCCCTGAACGGCAGGATCATAACTGGCATTCACATCGCCAATACACAAACCCCTGATATTAAAAGTCTGGGTTGATGGATTGCCGACAGTCACCTGGGGTGATTCAAAATACCAGTCGGCATACATCAGGTTACTGGTCCCCATAAACCTCAACTGGGTGATCAACGCATCGGTAGTGTTGATATACCCGTTTCCGTTAACATCACCCACTTTTAGCTTCAACCCGGTGAGGGTGACAACTCCCATGTACTTCCGCAGGATGATTAGCGCATCGGTGTTATTCACTCCACCCCATGGATGGAATGGGGTTACTTTTAGCATGTAAGTGCCTGCCGGAACATTGGCAAATTCATAAAACCCGCCATTGTCGGTGATGTCGGACATGACCACAGTAGTTCCCTGCTTCAGTTCTACCGTGGCATTCCACATCGGAGTACCGGCTGTATTATCATATTTCACCGTTCCGTTAATAGTGGAGCCGGGTCCTGTTACAGTAAGAAGTGCAGCATCGGAAGTGATGCCGGCACCGCAGGGCTGGGCCCCCGCAATACAACGATATTGATACCCGGTATAACTTAATGATGTATTGATAATCTGTAAGTTAGCTGTCGTTGTCCCTGAATAGTTGGGTCCATCCGTCAGATCAGACCAGGTATTACCGCCATCGATACTCACTTGCCATATAAAAGTAGTGGCATTGGTGACGGCTACAGTGAAAGAGGCATTCGTTCCTACATCAACTGTCTGTGAAACAGCTTGCTGGGTAATCTCCAGAACTGGGCTGGCCAGAACAGTGATGGTGTTGGTCGCGGTTCCAAAGCAGCCATTTGTTGGTTGCTGGTAGGTATAATACAGTATATATACATCTGGAGCTAAATCAGGTGTAAAAAATCCTGTTGAAGAATTCACCCCGGTCCCGCTGTAGGTTCCGCCTGCAGGCAATCCTCCGGTAAGTGCTAATCCGGCTGAATAATTACACTGGACCGGAAGAACATCCGACCAGGTGACAGCAGGTAGATCATTTACCATAACGGCTTTTGACATAACAGGCCCGTTTCCGCATGAATTAACACCTTTTACAGTTACCGTTGCAAGGCCGCTCCAGGTGGGATCCCAGTAAATTGCGGCTGTTACACCTGTTCCGGTGATAGTGCCCGCAATTGAAGGAATCAAACCCCAGAGATAGGAGCTCGCATTGGAAGCACCTGCAGTGGTGTAAGAAGAAGAGACAACATCCTGGCATACACTGGACGAACCCTGGATAGGTACAGGGGGACCGGGATAGGGATTAATTATTACATAACCTGAGTTAAAGGTAGAAGATAACATATTGCCTGTGACCGACTTAAAGAAGTTCACCCCGGGTTCAGGATTCCAGGTAAGAATAGTAAATCCGGGATTGGTATTAAATTTTAGTTCAACAATAACACCATCTGATATGGTTACCGGAATGATTGAAGTGAAGCTTAAGATGACCGAATTGTTCGATTGGGTAATAGTCATTCCTGTGAGGTCCGGGTTAATATTCTGAAAACCATTGTAAACCAATGTGTTACCTGTGGTATTGAAAACCAGGTTGAAAGAACCTGCCTGGGTGAAGTTGGCTACTGAAACCGGGATAACAATGGGTCCCTGGCATTGGGTTATTGAAGGTAAGGAAACACTAACAGGGGAGTTAAGAACTGTCAGAACAGCAGTATGTGAATATTGAGGCCCGCAGACTCCGTTAACCATACATCGGAATGAAGACTGGTCCATACCGGGTGTAACGCTGATGACGGTCAAAGAGCCGGTATTAACGCCTGTATACCCACTGCCATCTGAGAGATCAGTCCAATTCCCTCCAACCAGCCGTTGCCATTGGTAGGAATCAATGTTGTTTCCATTCAGGGTAAAGACGGCACTGGTTCCTTCAATCGCAATCTGGTTGACAGGCATGGTGGTAATTACCGGTCCCGGCAGGCTTACCGATCCGTTAACCCAAACTGCAGGCAGATTATAGAAATTAATATCAGTATAACTGGATGTGAAATTGGAGGTGTCAAATACCAATGAAGAATGGTTAGCTACATAATGAAAGTGAATATCAAAGAGTTTCCCATTACCTATATTTGCCGGAGTAACGCTGAACCAGGCCATCCCATAAGAACCATTATTAGCAGCGGCAAAAAATATTCCGCTACCCTGAATAGGATCGATAAAAGAATTGAAATTTGAAGTCGTATCGTACACCAATGAGAGTGTATCATACAAAATTTTGAATGTTGCAGAAGCCACATTGAAGAAATTGGTTACGTTAACCGGAATCGTTACAACCACGCTCCCATCAGGGTTCGGACAGGTTGTTACCGATCCTATAGTGGTGGTAATTTCGATAGACAATGGGGTAACTGTCAAGGTCGCCGCATCGGATTGAGTAAACTTGTTGCAAATGGTTTCTATGGCTGTGCATCGGTAATGAAAACCATTCAGCCCATATGGCACATTGTTGATTATCAGATTATTAGTATTCGTACCCGAATAAATATCTCCATTATTGATGTTGCTCCAGTAACTTCCCTCCGGGCTTACCTGCCATTGGTAAGCAGAGGCATTGGTCGCCGAAACAGTGAAACCGGTATTACTGCCTTCATCAACGTTTGCAGACTGAGGCTGGTCAGTGATAAATGGGACCGGGATTTGGTTTATAGATCCATTTGTCCAGTAACCTGGAATCGGATCACCGTTAATATTGGAATATAAACTGGCACCATTAGTTATGGTATCAAAAACCAACGGACAACTTCCGCCTGAATAGTTGAAATTCAGCGTGATCAAGGTGGATCCGGGTCCCAGCGTGGCGGTAGACAATGAAAACCAGGCAAAAAGTACCTGGGTATAGGGGTAGGGACTGTAAATCACAGGAAAACCACCGCTTAATCCGGGGTTCAGTGTGTTACCCGTATAAACGAGAACGGCAGAATCAATGTTCAAAGTCATTGAAATAGAGGAAACACCCAGAAAATTGTTCACTTTTACCGGGATGCTGACCGGGCCCGGTTCGCAGGCTGCTACCGGTTCAATATAGGTTTGTATGACAGACGAAGGAATGACCACAGTCAGTGTTGCCGGATTGGAAAAGATTGCCTGGGTACAATCGGTCCCTGTGGCTAAGCAACGGTATTGGTAACCATTTACACCGAGGGTTATATTGTTGATTATCAAGTTATTGGATGTCGTTCCGGAATATGTGGAATTATTGGTGAGATAGGTCCATGTGCTTCCATTAGTACTTTCCTGCCATTGGAATGTTGAGGCATTGGCTACTGAAACCGAAAAACTTGCATTGCCGCCTGTATAAACCATAACCGGTGAGGGTTGGGTATTGATCAACGGTGAAAGACCCTGGCTGACAGAACCATTGTTCCAGGTAGAGGGGAAAGGATAGGTGTTAACATCGTAGAACATACAGTTACCTTCAGCATTATCGAATACAAGAGGACAACTTCCGCCTGTATAGTTGAAATTAATGGTCATCAAAGTGGAGTTGCTGGGTAATGTAACTGCAGAAAAGGAATACCAGGTAAAAAGCACCTGAGAGAATGGGGAAGGACTGTTTATAACAAAAAAACCACCTGACAATCCTGAGTTTAAGGAAAAGCTGGTGAAAGTCATTACTGCAGGATCAAAGTTCAAAGTAAGGCTAATGCTGCCAACTCCTGTAAAATTGTCAACAATTATTGGAACACTTAATGTTGAGCCCAGGCAAGCAGTAATATCCGGCGCGGTTACGATGATGTCGGGTGTGGTCACCGATAAAGTGGCAGGATTTGAAAGAGCCATTTGGTTGCAAAGGGTCTCGCTTACCCGGCAACGGTATCTATAATTGTTCATACCAATATTTACAGTGCTGATTACCAAATGATTGGTGCTAACACCCGAATAAATACCCCCGTCATTGAGTATCGTCCAGGAGTTTCCGTCGGTACTTTCCTGCCATTGGTAAGAAGTGGCATTATTGGCTGTACAAGAGAAGCTGGCAGATAAACCTGCACTAACGGCTGCATCGGAAGGATGTGTTGAAATGGAAGGTGCTGATGCAGAGGGACTTATTGAACCGTTATTCCAAACGGCGGGAAGAATCTCACCATATATATTACTATACAAACAAGCTCCGGCTGAAACCTGGTCAAAAGTAAGCGGCATTGAGCCCCCCGTATAAGTAAAATTAAATGTAACCAAAACACTTCCCTGGGGCAGCGTGGCCGGAAGAAGCGAAAACCAGGCCAGGATCACCTGGGTATAGGGAGCAGGACTGTTTACTACTGTAAAACCTCCTGTCAGTGCCGGGTTAAGGGTATAGCCGGTATACGTTAATATAGCAGGATCAAGATTTACCGTCAATGATATGGAGGCAATGTCATTAAAATAGTCAACGGTGATGGGCAGGCTTAGCGTGGATCCCGCGCAGGCAGTCACGTCAGGGATATTGGTCGTTGTCAGGGGTGCGGCCACATTCAGGGTTGCCGGGTCAGATGTTATGCCTGGACTACAAACCGTGCCACCAAGGAAACAACGATACTGATAACCATTCATTCCAAGGGTTACATTACTGATTACCAGGTTATTCGTATTGGCACCGGCGTAAATTCCCCCGTTATTAATGCTATTCCAGTTGCTTCCGTTGGTACTTTCCTGCCACTGGTAAGAAGTTGCATTTGTGGCAGAAACGGTAAAACCGGCGTTGTTGCCTGCATAAACGTTAGCTGGTAAGGGTTGTGAAGCGATCACTGGTGAAAGACCCTGAGTGACTGAGCCGTTAATCCAGGAGGCCGGCATGACATCACCATTGATGTTACTGTACAAACAGGCTCCGTTGTTTATAAGATCAAATTCAAGCGGGCAGTTACCGCCTGAATAGTTGAAATTCAGCGTCATCAATGTTGAACCGTTTGCTAAACTGGCAGTAGACAAGGAGAACCAGGCAAAGATCACCTTGGTATATGGATATGGACAATTGATCACCGGAAAACCACCGGCCAGCCCTGAGTTTAGGGTATATCCGGTATAGCTGAGTGAAGCCGGGTTAATGCCAAGTGTTATTGAAATGGAGGCGACTCCGGTAAAGTTGATCACCGTGACCGGGACACTGATCGTGGTCCCCGGGCAGGCCGTAAGGTTGGGTGCAGTCGTAATTATTTGTCCTGCAGCTGTTTGGGTTACAGCTATGATCATGGTGAATACCAATGACATCGTAATGATTCTTGCCTTCATAAATAATGAATTGGAGATGAATGAGATAACTTGATTATTTTTTTCAATTCCGGAACTGAGTTTCTATCTTAAATAAGTCACAAAAAGCATAATGCATTGATAAACAGAACGATATGTTATCAAATATTTAGTAAGCTAATATAGAAACTATTATTGAAAAACCTTATCATCCTACATAAATATTTTCAATCATTCTTTATACCGAAGTCCGGTCTATGCCATTCGATAGATGTTGGATGTGTCGATTTAAACAAAAACGACCCAAGAGCGCTATGGGTCGTTTTTGTTTACAAAATAAAGAAGACAATTGGTCAATCAGTCCTTCACACAACGCACTGAAAATCCGTCCTGTAATTCGTTGGAGTTGTATTGATTGACGATCGCATCAGATGAATGCAGCATACGATACCATGCACTTGTTGAGGAAAACGCTGAAGACGACCAAAAACTAGCGCTTCCGCCTAAGTCGTTGAAAGTAGCACTCTCCCCGTTACGTCGGCCACCGGCAAGGGCTGTAAAACCACTTTCGTTGGAAGCACCGGAGTTAGGGGAATTCCAATGGGCTATACCTGCTTCCTTCATCTTTCCTCCTGCTACGTCCAAACCTCCAAGATAATCAGTAAGCGTTGTCCATTCTCCATCAGCCGGTACATGCCATCCGGTCGGGCAAATACCCTTGATTCCGGGTGTTGTACTGTATTGCATCATCTCATCCCACTGGTAAAGGGCACCATAGATGTTACAATTGGTCTGAAGGTTGTTATAGCAATACTTTTCAATCACTCCGTTATTTGAAGCATTGGAATTTCCGTTGATCAGGGTGCCCACATTAAGGTTTTGCCTCATCCAGCACTGGTTACCTATCTGTATGGTATTATATTTCTTTCCGTCCCTGATGTCGGTAAGCTGATCCCCGCAATTGGTAAAGCCCTGAACGGCAGGCTCGTAACTGGCATTCACATCACCTATACACAAACCCCTGATGTTGAAGGTCTGAGTCGATGGAGAGCTGACTGTCACCTGGGGCGATTCAAAATACCAGTCGGCATACATCAGGTTACTGGTTCCCATAAACCTTAACTGGGTGATAAGCGCATCGGTGGTATTGATATACCCGTTTCCGTTAACATCACCGACTTTGAGCTTTAACCCTGTCAGTGTGACCAGTCCCATGTATTTACGAAGAATGATAAGCGCATCGGTATTGTTTACCCCTCCCCACGGGTGAGCTGGGGTTACGTTAAGAATAAAAGCGCCGGCCGGAACATTGGTAAACTCATAAAATCCGCTGATGTCAGTTATTGCAGACATAACCACGTTTGTTCCCTGCTTCAGTTCCACGGTGGTGTTCCACATCGGTGTACCGGCAGTATTGTCGTATTTAACGGTACCGTTAATGGTCGACCCTGGTTCTGTTACCGTAAGCATTGCAGCGTCGGAAGTAAGGGTGACATCACAGGGCTGAGCCCCTGCAACACAACGGTACAGATACCCGTTAAAACTTAAAGGTGTATTGATAATCTGTAAGTTAGCTGTCGTTGTCCCTGTATAGTTGGTCCCATCCATCAGACCGTTCCAGTTATTGCCATCATCAGTACTGACTTGCCATATAAAAGTGGTAGCATTGGTAACTGAGACATTGAAGGAAGCGTTTTCAGAAGCATTAACTGTTTGAGAAACAGCTTGCTGGGAAATTTCCAGGGTGGGACCCGTAGTCACTGTGATGGTATTGGTGGCTGTTCCCGTGCATCCGTTGACGTCAGTGTAGCTATATATAATGGTATGTATACCTGGTCCGGCAATGGAAGCATTGAAATTGTCACCCTCAACACCAGGGCCGGAATAGGTGCCCCCGGCTGGTTGTCCGCCTTCCAGCGGGTAAACTGTACTACTTGTACAAAGCGTAGAAAGGCTGCCGCCGAAAGTTACTTCAGGTAATGAATTAACGGTAATAACATTGGAACACCAATTTGAACAGCCATTGACATCTGTATAACTGTAAGTTAATGTATGGGTTCCGATACCGGCAACAGAAGCGTTAAAGTTACCATCCGAAACGCCCAGTCCATTATAGGTACCACCCAAAGGTTGTGCTCCGGTTAAAGGATAAACCGTTGAGTTGATACATTGAATAGGAATAACAGTATACCATGTAATCACAGGCATGGCAAATACAGTAATTGTATTGGTATGCTGATTTACACATCCGTTATTATCAGTATAGGCGTATGTTAAGGTATAGGTTCCGGGGCCGGTTTCCAAAGGATTAAAACTGCCGGCGGTTACTCCGACTGAAGGCCGGCGAATAATAGCAAATTCCCGGAAGATCAGGACTCCAGTTTACTTCCGGCAGAGGATTTACAGTTATAGAATTATGGGTAATGAACGTATAACCGCCTGGAAAGGTGTAACTATACGTCAGCTCATATACTCCCGGACCCACCAGGGAGGCATTGAAGTTATTACCCGAAACTCCCGGGCCGCTATAGGTTCCTCCTTCAGGTATTCCCTGGGATAATAAATAGGTCGTTGAATTTTCACACTGCGCTTCCAGTGGATTATCCCACGTTACCTCCGGAAGAATCTCAACAAGGATCGTGTTGGTGGCTACCCCTGTACAACCATATACATCAGTGTAAGTATAAGTAAGAATATGAGTCCCGACGCCTGCAAGGGAAGCATTGAAGTTGGAACCGCTTACACCCGCTCCGCTGTATGTACCTCCCGGTGGGGTTGCCCCGGTTAGCAGGTAGGTGGTTGAAAAGAACGGCTGATTGACAAGAGGGTCGGACCAGGTAACAACGGGCAATGGATTAATTGTGATACTGCCGTTGTTGAAAGAAGATGGTAGTGTAGTCCCCCCGACTGACTGAATATAACAGGCTCCGGGGCTCATATCCCACACAAGAGATGGTGTCCCGGCGGTTGCCGTGAAGTTCAGGGCAAAAATGACCCCATTCGGAATACTGAAGGGTACAGCGGATGTATAAAAAATGGTAAGGACATTGCCGACTAAGGAATTGCCAAATCCTGGTCCCATGGGGGCAATGTCTTGTATCCCATTGAATATTAGGCTGTTATCTAAAATTAACTGAAGGTGGAAAGAACCGGCATTCTCAAAATCACTTACGGTTACCGGTACGATTAACTCGCCTGCACAATGGGTAAGCTGAGGGAGAGATACATTGATTGGGATATTGTTTATCACGGTTAAGCTGGCTGATTCTGAAAACTGGTTTCCGCAAAGGCCGCTTACCAGACACCTGTATTGATATCCATTCATACCTAAGGTTACATTGCTGATTGTCAGGTGATCGGTGCCTGTTCCTAAGTAAATTCCACCATCAATGAGGTTATTCCAGTCGATTCCGTTGGCGCTTTCCTGCCATTCGTAGTTAGTTGCATTAAAGGACGAACATGTGAAACTGGCCGAAGAACCTGCATTCACACTGGTGTTTGATGGCTGTGTATTAATTACAAGTGTCTCTGCAGCCTGATTGACAGAGCCATTGATCCATTCGGCAGGCAGTGATACTGCAATATAGTCTGTCATTGAGCAATTGCCGACCGGTACATTGTTGAATGTAAGGGCAGCGTTGCCACCGGCATAAGAAAAGTGAAAGGTTACCATTACTGACCCTGCGTCCAGCGTAACCGGGTTTAACGAATACCACCCTAAGATCACCTGGGTATAGGGTGCCGGACTGTTGGCATTGGATAAACCGGTAGTCATGGCAGGATTCAGAGTATAACCGGTATAAGTAAGTACGGCAGGATCAATACTAAAGACCAATGATACCGAAGCCACATTGGCAAAATTGTCGACAAGAACAGGAATGCTTATATCTGTCCCGGGACAGGCATTTACAGCAGGGAGAGTGACAGTGATATTTTGTGAAGTTACCACCAGGGAAGCCGCGACAGAGGTTGCTTCCTGATTACAAACCGGCTCGCTAACCAGGCACCTGTATTTATAACCATTCATATCCAATGATACATTGCTGATTATCAGGTGAGTAGTATTCTTTCCTGCCATTGAAAAGCGGTGGCATAAGTCGCGAGGCAGTCGAAAAAAACAGCATGGCCCGCAAGGGCAGATATACCGGTCGGCATAACATTTATGTTGATTAAAGGGACAGTGGGGCCCATAAAACCATTAATCCAGCCGGCTGGTAACAGATCACCGAGGATATTGCTGAAAGCACAGTTCCCTTCGGTCACAAGATCGAAACTGACAAAAGAAGAACCGCCTGAATAATTAAAATTGAAGGTGATCAGGGTGGCTCCGGGGGGTAAGTTGACTGCACTTAATGAAAACCAGGCTGCTTTTACCTGGTTAAAGTCAGGCCCGGGACAGTTAACAACTGTAAAACCACCGGAAAGAGCCGGGTTTAGTGAATATCCGGTATAAGTAAGAACAGCCGGGTTGAAATTCGTTGTTATGGAAAAGGAAGCCACATCGGTGAAATTCTGAACGGTCAGTGGAAAGCTGACAGCGGTTCCGGGGCAGGAACTGATGTTGGGTATAGTGATAATAATGCCGGAAGAGACTACTGTTAATGTAGCCGGATCTGTAAGGACGGCCTGGTTGCAGACATCTTCTGTGATCCGGCATCTGTATAAATAACCGTTTATTCCAGCACTTACATTGCTGATTACCAGGAGATCGGTAGTGGCTCCTGAATAATCGCCGGCATTTGTGATATTACTCCAGCTTGTACCGTTCGCACTTTCCTGCCATTGGTAAGCAGAAGCGTTAACGGCAATACAGGTGAAACTGGCTGTTGCCCCATTTTCCGCATTGGCATTCACCGGTTGCATACTCACCGTGGGTGCTGCAGCGGTTGGACTGATGGAACCGTTCACCCATTCAGTGGGCATGGGAGAGGCACTCATATCTGTAATCATACAGGTCCCTTCCGGAATCAGGTTAAAGGAAAGGGGGGATGTCCCTCCGGAATAGGAAAAAATGAGTGTCAGCATCGTAGATCCGTTTGCTAAGGAAACAGGAGTCAGCGAAAACCAGCTGGCCAGGACCTGGGTATAAGGGGATGGACTGTTAATGCCGAAATAACCGCCGGCAAATGAAGGGTTCAGATCATAACCGGTTAAGGTCAGAACAACCGGATCAATAATGATGGTGATTGACAAGGAGGCAACGTTCGTAAAATTGTCTGCCGTTATCGGGACGTTGATGGTACCGGGACAGCTATTAATAGACGGCAGGGTGACAATAACATCGGATGAAGTCACAGTGAGACTGGCCGGGTTTGAGAATACCGACTGGTTACAAACCGTTTCCCCAAGCTGGCACCTGTATTGGTATCCATTCATTATAATCGATATATTGCTGATTATCAGGTGATTGCTTGTAGTACCAGAGTAATTGCTGCTATTGTTGATATTGTTCCAGGTACTGCCGTTGGTATTTTCCTGCCATTGATAAGTCGTAGCATTCGTGGAAGTAATGATAAAATTGGCAGAAGTACCTGAATTTGCAGAAACATCTGCAGGTTGTGAGGTAACTGTTGGCAGGGGTGCTGAAGGACTGACCGATCCGTTGTTCCAGACGGACGGAAGGATTTCCCCGGTGATGTTACTATACAAACAGGCTCCATTGTTAGCCAGGTCAAAGGTCAGGGGCATTGTCCCTCCTGAATATGAAAAATTAAAAGTCACCAGCACACTCCCTGAGGCCAGGGTAGCCGGGCTCAGGGAAAACCAGGCAAGAATTAACTGGTTGTATGGAGGAGGGCAGTTCACTACTGCCGTTCCTCCTGTTAAAGAAGGGTTAAGCGTATAACCGGTATAGGTTAATACTAACGGATTTAAGTTGACAGTCATTGATATAGAGGCAATTCCCGTAAAATTGTCAACGATGACCGGCAGGCTGACCGGTGTTCCAGGGCAGGCTGTCAGGTTGGGAAGGGTAGTCGTGGTACTGGGTGAACTGACCATAAGCATAGCCGGATTAGAGGTAACACTCTGGTTACATACCGTTTCACCAACAATACAGCGATATTGATAACCATTCATGGCTGTCGTTACATTGCTAATTGTCAGGTGATTGGTATTAACACCTGAATAATTTCCCCCATTATTGAGGTTATTCCAGGTGCTGCCGTTAGTACTTTCCTGCCATTGATAGGTTGAAGCATTATTGGCTGTTACGGTAAAATCAGCCGTTGAACCTGCCGAAGCATTTACACTTACAGGTTGAGTGACGATTGAGGGAGTAGAAGATGAAACCGATCCATTCACCCAATCGGCGCTTACAGGATCACCCATCAGATCGCTGTACTGGCATGCGGTACTACTCAGGTCCCAGTTAAGGTTTGAGTTCCCTCCTGTGTAATTATAATTAAATGTTACTAACACGGCTCCTGCTGGTAAGGTAACCGGAGTAAGCGCAAACCAGGCCAGTAATACCTTGTTAAAAGGGGTCGGGCTGTTCACCACAGTGAACCCGCCTGCCAGCGCAGGATTAATGGTATAACTGGTATAGGTCATCACAGTCGGATCATAACCAAGAGAAAGTGATACCGATGCTATACTGTTGAAATTCTGGACGGTAACGGGCACACTTATGGTTGTTCCCGGGCAGGCTGTCAGGGTGGGAGCGGTTGTAATAACCTGGCCAGTTGCCATTTGTGTCATCCATAAAACCATTGGCAATACTAAAGCCATCGTAAAGATTCTAACTTTCATAAAATGTGTTTTAAAATTGGATAGTATAAAATTTAATATGTTCTGCTGCACTCACGTTAAAATTACTTGAGATTTATGTCTGAAAATATTACTAAAGTGGTGATAATAAGGATAATACCGAGTGTTGATATTAATCAGGCTAATATAAAAACTATATTTTGAATAAACTATAACCTGATTTGAATATTTTTTATCCGGGTTGATAAAAGTATCATTCCCGGTTAATTTCTATTTGAGAAGAACTAATATTTTCATACATTTGGTAATCATTACCACCTTATTCCTGTCATGATATTTCCTTTAAAACGATTAAATGATCTACGATTTATTATTCTTTTGGGGATGGAGTTTTTTTTGCTGACCGGCAGCCTTCATTCTCAGGTAATTACTAATAAGGGATTTTTCAACAGGATATCAACGAACTGGACACTGGACCTGAATTATGGAGTGTTGATCTTCTACGGAGATATTAAGGAGAAGGATTTTATACCCGTTTCCAGACCTAAAAATGAATTGTGTTATGGCTTTTCCACTGTTTTAGCATACCGGTTCAATGATTTTTTTTCACTGGGAACCCAGTATCTCTCCGGAAGGTTATGTGGGGTAAACACAAGGGTAAACCGATATTTTACTGCTGATATTCAGGATGTTTCCCTGCAGGGTATACTCACTCTCAATGATTTGATATTCAATATGAACCGGGAGAAAGTTGAAGTGTATGCCATGCTGGGTGCCGGCTTCCTCTATTTCAGGTCTGTTCAGAAGGATTTGCTGACCGACTCTGTGATCAATGTTCAGGGGTATGAGATGATCGGCATGAAAGCGAAAAAGAAAACGACGGAATTCATGATTCCTGTAGGTTTGGGCATCAAGGTGAACCTGAATCAGTTCAACAGGGCCAAAAAGAGCTTCTCAGGGAAATGGTATGCTACTGCCTCCTTTTGCGTTCATACCCCCGGAACGGATAAGCTTGATGCTGAGCTCAGCCCGATAAAAAGCGGCAGAGACTCCTACAGCTATTTCAGCGTTGGATTGACTTACAGGTTTGGCCCCGTTCAGCGGACTTTCTCCAGGCAAGCGGGAGGAAGAGCCATGCGTAATGAACTGAGAAAAATCTCGGAACAGGTGAAAAAAATGGAGACAGGGTATCGAACTGCATCTGATATCAAATCTCCGGTCATCAGCCTTCCCCTGCCATTTATAAACCTTCCTGAGATATCTGTTAAGACTGTTGATCTGGAAAAAATACCTGCCAACAGTAACCATCGCCTGTTCTTTAATCCTGAACTGATCCAGCTGACCACTTCGCTTCTGAAAGAAGTTTTCAAATTTGCTGATGTGACGGCCAGGGATACATGCACCAGGGAAATTATTGCATACATTCCAATTGAGGATACCAATGTGGTCAATGTTTTTGTAGCAAAAAGAAGACTGGAAGAGATATTTTGCCTTTTAACCGGGACTATTGGCATACCAGCCTCAAAGATCAGTATGAGCATTTACCTGTATTCAAGCGGCAAAAACAGGGAAGCCATTAAGTCGGGCTCAGTCGGGATTTATGATATCGTCGATTTGAACTGCAAATAGTCATACCGGCTAATGGATAAGTCAGTTGACAAACGTGACGAGCTTTCTGACCAATAAAATCAAAATTTTAAACAGATGAACAGGCTGCTTTACTTGGTTTTTATCATCGGATGGTTTGATTTCGCTGCCGTTTCACAGTCCGGTATCCCATCCTGGCAGGTTCCCGCTGCGAATTGGAGGGTTATCCTGGCCATTTCTGCCAGCGATGATTCCATCAGTCCAAGAGCAGTGACTACTCTTCTCAGTAACCTTCCTTCCGGTTTTGAACCGGGTTGCTGCAGTGTTTTCATGTCAACAGGGCTGGAAGTGGGAACAGATATCAGTAAACTGGGGCTGGAAGGTTTCCAGTTGATTTCCATTCTTCCTCCTGCAATTCCGGACACTCCCGATACCCTGTTCATTTATCTCTTAACCGGCGATCAATGTGATTCATTAAATCTTCAGGGAGATACGATGTGGGCAACGGCAGCTGTTCTTGACACCAATTTTAATGGTCTGCAGGATGCCATATTGCTGAATAACAATGTGATAAGCCTTAGAAGAACTATTAACGAAACCCAGCAGAAACTATACATTGGAATACAACCGGGGAAAAACCGGCTGAAAAAACAGGGAGATCCCAATAACTATTGTTCAGGACTCAATACGACCGGTACCAGCATGACCATCAGGAAAAGAAATACCTGGACCGATTACAGTATCCAGCTGAACCAGTCTGTTTTGCAGAAAACTGTAAGGAAATCATCCGCTGCCGCAGAAATTACACTGAAATTTGCCCACCAGCCTGGTATCCCTTTTACAGTTTATTTGAGATACATACTCTACCGGGGGCTTCCTTTTATACAACAAAGCATTTTTTCTATTCCTGATACCAGTGATATCAGCTATTTCATTCCAAATGACTGTCCTGTTTACTGGGCTGAAAGGTCATTTTATTCTCCTTCTTCCTGGTACAAACAGATGTATTCAGATTCCTATGGCTGGGATACACTCTGGCAAAGATGGAATACAGATATGCGGTACTTCATTATGACCGATAGTCTTCACAACCATAGTGTTGGGTCGCTCCTTCATAATAAAGGGGTCATTAGAATTTACCGGCCTTCAACCGGTTATTTTGATTTGTTTGATTCTTACGGATATCATGCTGATGGTCTTTCTTTACGAAATGTGTATGGAGCCGGTCAGGCAGATACATTGATCCGATTGTTTAAAGCCGCTTCCCTGTTCCACAAACAACTCGGGACAGATAACCGTGATGGTAATATTCTCTTCCCGAAAAATCAGGAAATTTTACCTGCTGATGATTCTATTGTGGTGATAGTCAGCACTCCTGCTGCTGACAGTCTGCATATTCCTGATATGAATATTCATCTTGTCAGTCCGTCAAATCAGGATTACCTGCTTTCAGCCATTCCATCCCAACAATACAGGTACTGGAAAACAATACCCTTTTTAATACCCCAGCCGGCAGATACAGGCCTATGGACAATCCGGGTATGGATTGATACTGCCGTTCGTGAATCATCAATCATCATCAGAAATGTTATTCATCCTTCGGTATTCTTTGATACTGCGGATGTTAACCGTTTCAGGCAGGTTCATACCTCAGGGTTTTATCAAACTCTCTGGACAGGCTTGCTCCAGGAGATTAACAGCATTCGCTATTATTACAGCCATGGCAGCGAACCTGTTCAAACCGGGGCCAACAGCAAGGATATCCGTGGGTATGAGGACAGGATACAAACCCTGGCTTTTCGACTCCTTGTTCAATGGGATAGTACCGATTGGCAAATTCTTCGCTCGTATGTTTTTACGATGATGAGTTATCCCGAATGGGGCTATGAGGAAGGCGATTATCCTCTTCCGTTCAACAACCTGGACCTGACACACAGTCATTTTCTGATGGGACTTTCCTGTGCCTATGATTGGTTATATGAACACTGGACTCAGGCAGAACGCAGACAGTTAAGGGAATTTATCCGTAAAGAGGCCAATGACTGGACCAATTCTTCCTATGGAAGCTGGTATATGCAGCAATACCCGGTCATTGACTGGTCGACCCGTTCCAGCCTTACAAATAATCATTACTGGACCAATAACGCTGCCATTGAGATCGCAGGGAGGCTGTTAAAAAATGAGATACCATCTGCTGAAACTGATCATTGGTTGGAGATTACTCAGTTTAACCTTCAACAGATCGCTGACGCTTTGCCAGTGGATGGGGGCAGTCACGAAGGCCCCGGTTACCATGCCTATGGGTTTCAGAACCTCGCCAAATGGATGGCTGCCCGGATAAGGGCAACCGGAAATACACCTGTAAACAATACCTTGTGGTTACAACGGTCACCGGAATATGAACTGGCCAGTATGGTACAGGGTGAAATGATCCCCGGCGGCCGCTACCTGCTTGCCAATTTTGCCGACTGCCCCATGCTTGGATGGGCAATGCCACGGTACTATATGGCTCTTACCGCTCATCTTGAACAGGATTCCCTTGCCCAATGGATCACCAGGAATTAT
>JAPLDE010000126.1 GCA_026391855.1 Bacteroidota bacterium
AAATTCCATGCACAATTATTTCATGGAATCTTCCTACCAGACCCTTAACATTAACTCTCACCTGTATCCGTCACCATCAGGTTCCGTTATTTTATCATACCAGGATACACTTCCCCGCAGTTATTACATGCCCTTCGACAGTGCTACAAACCCGGACGGATACACAAACGACGGCGATATGAGGGAGCATACGTTACTAAAAAACGCGGTTGCTTCCATTGCTTCTCAAGTTCCGCCCGACCTCAACCTGGATTACAATAATGACGGATATGTTGACAATGTCTGTTTTATAGTTCGGGGTGGGTCCACAGCATGGGCCACTCTTTTATGGCCACATATGTGGGTGTTGTTTAATTACGATGTCTTCCTGAACAATAAGAAAATCTGGACCTACAACTTCCAGATCGATGATTTTCTGGCTGGCTCGGGTAATGGAGTTCTCTGCCATGAAATGAGCCATTCTCTTGGCTGCCCTGACCTATATCATTATAATTATGACGGTAATTCAACCGTTGGCGGATGGGATGTTATGGAAGCCAATGCCAATCCTCCACAACATTCTGATGCCCATATGAAATTCAAATATCTTCATTTCATCGACAGCATACCAGAGATCACTCAACCGGGTACTTATACCCTGCACCCGCTTACCTCGCCAACCAATAACGCCTACAAGCTCAAATCCCCGAATTCGGACCAGGAATATTTTGTCTTCGAGTACAGGAAAAAAGAAGGAACCTTTGAAAACAGTCTTCCCGGCAGCGGACTGATCATCTACCGCATTAATTCCGATCTGAACGGCAATGCCGGAGGACCTCCCGATGAAATTTATGCATACAGGCCCGGAGGAAGCCCCACAACAAACGGGAACATTTCGCTTGCCAACTTCAGCTCCGATGTGGGAAGAACTGAGTTCAACAATGCCAGCGATCCCTATGATTTCTTTACCGACCAATCGCTTGGGGACCTGCTTATAGGAAATATTACATCTTCCGGAGCTACAATTTCATTCGATGTGATGGCAGGTAACGTAGCAATGTTCAGTGCTGTGTCACCAACCACCACCTGTACTTATGAAACAGTTAGGTTTCATGATCTTTCAACCGGAAACCCAACCAGCTGGAACTGGATATTCACCCCTGATAATGTCATTTTCGTGAATGGTACCTCCCAGAACAGTTCAAATCCCCAGGTTGAATTCCTGAGTGGGGGAGTTTACTCTGTTACACTCATCGCCAGCAACTCCAGCGGGGCATACAGCAAAACCAAAACAGATTATATACACATAGCCGGTGAAGTTTCTGCTCCTTTTCATGAAGGTTTCAGTTCCGGGACTTTCGCAACCCAGTATTGGAAAGTGGCTAACCCCGATAATTCCTTTACCTGGACAGTAGGCCATGTTTCCGGGAAAACCCCTGCCGATAGTTTGTGCACCGTGATCGATTGCTATGATTATACCTCGACCGGTCAACGTGATTCGCTGATATCCAGAGGTATACATATCCCTGCTCAGGGAACTGCCAAACTCAGTTTTAACATAGCCTACCGTGAATACGCGCCTGATTATAGAGATACCCTGCAGATACTAATTTTTGATGAATGTGGTCATCATTTCCTTGGAAACCCATATACCAAGTCGGACAGTATTCTGGCGACAGGACCACCCCTGGGAGGCTGGTTTGCTCCTTCTTCTCCCGAAGACTGGAGGACAGATAGCATTGATCTCAGCCCATACAACGGGATGACGGTCAATATCGTTTTCCTTCTCATCAACGGTTATGGCAATAACCTCTATATCAACGATATAAATCTTTCGACCACAGCTCCCGTTATTGCCGGTTTTGAGGTCCTGAATACATCGGTCTGCCAGAACAGCAGCGTGAATTTCTCCGATCAGTCACATGGGGCTGTTGCTTCATGGTACTGGGAATTTCCGGGTGGTGTGCCTGCCGTGTCCAGCCTGCAGGATCCGTATATTACGGTGCATTCGCTCCCGGATACGCCGGTTATGCCTTCAGGTCCGGCCAAACTATGCCAGGGGGCAGCTACCTCTCTGTTTCAAACTTCAGATGTACCGGGAGTAACCGGTTATGCCTGGACTATGTCTCCTGGTGCCGCTGGTTCACTGGCAGGTACAGGTCCCTTTGCGATTATTAACTGGAACCAGGATTTCAGCGGGAACGCCTATGTCAGTGTCGCGGGAATAAACTCATGCGGGATCGGGATGTCATCACAAGCTTCCACGACCCTTATTACACCTTTACCCACGGTAAATCTGCCTGACCCCGACCCTGCCTGTATTAACTGGCCACCTTTTGAAATGACAGGTGGGACTCCATCAGGCGGAACCTATTCCGGAACAGGTATTAATAATAATTTTTTCTATGCCGGCTTTGCCGGAGTGGGCAACCACCAGGTGACATATACCTTTGCCGATTCCAACAGCTGCATTAATTCGGCTTCTCAATATATATATGTTTCATTGTGTTCCGGTATCGGTGACGAAGAAATACAGGAAATACGAATCTATCCCAATCCTGCCAGTGACAGACTTTTTCTGAGCCAACGGTCTGGTTCACAGGATATTGAAAACTGGACTGTTACTGATGTAGCAGGGAAGATCCTTCTGGCAGAAACGAATACTTCACGAGCGGACAATCCGGTTATCATCAATACCGCTTCTCTTTCCAGTGGCTTGTATTTTTTCAGGTTCAGCAATAAGAACAGGCTGTATATAAGGAAGTTTATCGTACAGAGATAGCTGTTGTCAGGAGTGGTTCTCTCATTCCTTTGATAATAATTTTGAATTACTTTCGCTATGTAGCAATCTTGGTAACTGGTGAACCATATATAAAGGCAAAGAAATCAGGCGTATAGAAATTTCCCCACTTCTCCGGCCTGAGCGGACTATTGTATTGAATATGCCATCTGATGGCAGATCTGTATTGAACCGAACCCCTGTTATTGAATTGCTACTTGTCCTGTAGGTAGCTTTTTAATGCAAGAATGAGTAAAATGCCAGAATGCAAGAAGGCCAGAATGAATTAACATTGCCGCCTTCTGAAATCTGGCATTCTTGCCTTCTGGTGTAGCGGACACTGATGAAAGTTCTAACTTCAATCTATTGAAAGATTTGATCAAAATCGTTGATTTTGTGGAGTTTATGAATAATGATTATGCCTAATCATAAACATCCTTTCTATGTCCCAGGGCAATTACATTGATAACAAGATGGTTGTCAAAAATTTCGTAGATTATTCGATAATCACCTTGCCTAATACGATAAGCCTCCCGGTCTTTTAGTTTTATATATCCATGAGGTCTGGGATTATCAGATAACAACTGAATTGTGGCAATAAGTTTACAGGCAATCTTATCTTTAAACCTATCTAACTGACGTTGAGCTGTTTTGCTAAGAAAAATATTATATTTTGGCATTCTTCTTACGATTATTTCGCTTCCTCAGATAGTCCTCCAGTGGTTCATTCGCTTCGCCTGATTTATTTTTAACCTTATCGTAAGCCCGGATATCTTCAAGCTCTTCCAAATCCTCAAGTATCCTATCATATTTCTTGATGGACAGGATTACTGAAACCTTTTTACCTTTATCGTCAGTGATAAACTGGGTTTTCATCTTTTAATAATTTTGATTTTAATGGTCAGATGGAATACCCATGTGGTTGTTATCATCTCTGTTGGTGAGTGCAAACTCATGGGAATTTCATGCTTACAAAGTTTTGAATTACAAATTTAAATAATTCTTGATTTAAAAATACATTCTTGTGGCAAGATACCGATCAACAATGTTGTTATAAATATTTATTCTTTCACAATTTTCCATTCAGTTTTCCTTCCATCCTGGAGCAAAACTTCCAGCACATAAATACCTTTTGGTAAGTACCCTAAATCGATTTCCCCTCTGTGGTTTTCGAAGGAATTATAATATTGTTTCTCCCCGATTATATTGTAGAGGGTTAACTGCATCCTGCCGGAGTATGGATTATCGACATTAATTCTATCAGTTGAAGGATTTGGATAAATTCTGATGAGGGGGAGTTCCGGGTTATTGATCCCAAGTCCGTTAATACTCAGGCAGCTATCCCGTATCCCACAGTAGTTATATGCTTTCAAACACAGGCTGTATGTTCCGCCTGAGGCATAAGTATGAGTAATCACCGTGTTCTGGTTCAGGTAATGGGTGACCGTTCCATCCCCCCAATCCCAGTAAAGGCTGTCCAACTGACCGGTGGCCGTACCCGTCATACTGACAGTAAATCCATCCATTCCCTGCAATTGTGGTTTTGGAGTAGCCAGCACACAGCCACAATCCGGATTGCCGGATATCTTGGCCAAAAAGAAATCATTGGGCCCCCCATGCTTTCTAATGCCCTGACCTGTAGTGGGATAGAGGCTATCCCCCATCAAGCCTCCTGCATATATATTTCCGTTGATATCGGTGATCATGCTCTGTATGCGGGTACTGGCATTGTTGGCCCTTGTGGCCAGGGCCCAGGAAAACCAGGTAAGCCCGGTATCAATCTCCATTAAAAAAGGATAAGCAGTATTAAATGTTGACATGGGTTTTAAGGTATCTGACTGGTTATAAATTGTAGGGCCTATACCTGTCCATCCACCCAGGGCTATCCCTGAAGAGGTAGTAGTAAGGGCATCAAATACAGTTAGATGGTGTGGATAAAGTTGTTTTAGCCTGATAAAGTGACCGTTATCCTGCCTGAAACTTACTACCAGGGGGATTGGAATCCCATGGCTGGTATCATTAGGGTTATTCACCACTGTACCCAAAAAGTCCACATCCCTCTGGGCCTCTCCGAAAAGGTACACATTCCCCCCCTTCAAAGCAGGCCGTCCATACATGTATTTGCCCTGAAAAATCCAATAATTTCCACCGGCAGACTGCAACCATAAAGCTATACCAGCGGAGTCGAATTTGGCCAGGCCGCCAAGGTTAACATTATATGCAGGAGCGAGTGTATCATTCCCAACAGCAATAGTATCATCGTCCCCCATGGCCCAGCTGATGTAATAACTGTTTTCTTCATCCAGCGAAAATACCGGCCCATGAATTCTTCCAACCAGTTCAAGTTTTGTCAGTCCAATGATATTCCCGGTATCTTTATTTAATTTGGCCACATAGTATCCTCTTCCCGAAAAGGTAAAAGAACCCCAGGTGCCGATATGATTAGTTCCAGCAAGAATACAGATATTCCCCTCGCTGTCCTGCCTGGCATCAAAAAATCCAAGACTCAAAGGCGCTGTTGAAGGAACAAAATGTATCCAAACGGTATGCCCGGTAGAATCAATTTTTACAATAAATATTGGTTCCACCCCAGGGGTTCCTGCCGGGCAGGTACTATCTCCGTAATGAGTAGGTGAATTCATGTAAGGAGCTACTCCCCCTACAACGTAAGTGTTCCCATCTTTATCAGTACACATACACCAGGCCACATCAAGTACAGCTCCGCCAAAATATCTTGCCCAACGGAAATTACCATCGCAGCGGTAACTAAAAACAGCAAAATCATCAAAACCAAATCCATGGGCCATGTGGGAGGTGTCAATCTGTATGTCGGAATAAAATATCATACTCATTCCATATATGTTCCCTGATTGGTCCGTGCCCAGCCAATGGCAATCTTCATCCAGGTTGCTGCTAACAGGAGAACCCTGGCTGCCACCTCCCCTGACCCACTGCCAGGTGGGGGACTGGGAATAAACCATACTGCTAATAAAGGTGAATAGGAATATAATAAAGTTCTGTTTGTTCATAGTTCTTAGCAATTTTCTACTGGTGCATTTGAGATTCTGCATAAAGATAATGAATTTAAATCAGGAAAATATGCTAACTGGGAGAAGAGGGGAACAATCTGTTAAAGAATGCCAT
Source organism: Bacteroidota bacterium (assembly GCA_026391855.1). Lineage (GTDB taxonomy): Bacteria > Bacteroidota > Bacteroidia > Bacteroidales > CAIXZF01 > JAKLIX01. The sequence continues at coordinate 5,903 of JAPLDE010000126.1, forward strand.
GGAACGACTGAACCTTTCAGCCCTTGAGTACGATCGTATCCTCAAGGTTTCCAGGACTATAGCCGACCTTGAAGCCAGCGCCGATATTAAAGTAGAACATCTGGCGGAAGCGATTCATTACAGGAGTTTGGATAAAGGGACGTGGGGGTCGCTGTAAGTCCACAAATTACAGTCCGCGGATTACACGGATTATCGCGGATTAATTTATTTGAGATATGGAATTGCTTTTTAGGGATGAAACGTATCAAATTATTGGGGCTTGTTATGAGGTGCATAAACAGTTAGGGAATGGTTTTCCGGAAGCTGTATATAGCGAAGCATTGACTATTGAATTCATGGGAAGGAAGATTCCATATGAAAAAGAGAAAACCATTAAAATTCAATATAAAAATGCATCTTTGGATAAAAGGTATATTGCCGACTTGATCTGCTTTGGGAAAATCAACGTTGAATTAAAAGCTCTCACTACCTTGACTTGGAGAAACCCCAATAAAGAATAAAATTTTTTGGTGGACATTTTTTCTATGGGGATTGGTAGCAGTTTTTATTTGATTGAGAGGTATAAATCCGAGGATCAAAACCGGATAAAAGATGAATTCGATCAAAAATTTGTCCGCATGAAGTATACCGGAGAAAATCAATTTGAACTATCGTATATGCGACACACTGGGTCATGGTTCATGATGGGAAGCGGATTAACAATGGAGAAATGTGCAGAGATGATAAGGGATAATATTGATTTTCATCCTATTGGGTAGGGGGAATGTGGTAAAGTTGATTCAGCCAATTGTGCAATTTTAAAACCTGAAATAATGAATTTTATTATTGGAATTATTGAAAGCTTAATCGCTGGATTTGTGTATCTAATTGTTTATGAGAATTTTATTAAAAGAATTTATTCTTATATATAGGGATAGAAAGCAATCTCCCATCGGGAAGTATTGGACTGGGTGAACCACCATAGCGACTGTCGAAACCTTTTCTGGGAAAGATGATTTTCATAATAATTGATCTTTTATTAACTTTATTGAGGTACTTCATTTTTTTTGCTGAGTTAACAAAAATAAACTATCTTTGCACCCTGATTTGAAATACAGAGTACTAAAATATATTGCGGGGTGGAGCAGTGGCAGCTCGTTGGGCTCATAACCCAAAGGTCAGAGGTTCGAATCCTCTCCCCGCTACTTTACAAAGCCGCTTCGAAGAGCGGCTTTTTTTATACCATATTAATATGTCGCATAAAGCCGGATTTGTTAACATTATCGGTAATCCTAACGTAGGGAAATCGACCCTGATGAATGCGCTGGTGGGTGAGAAGCTGTCGGTGATCACCAACAAAGCCCAGACAACCCGGCGCCGGATACTGGGAATGCTTAATACGGAGGACTATCAGGTTGTCTTCTCCGATACACCGGGGATACTGGACCCAAAGTATGCCCTCCAGCAATCGATGATGAATGAGGTGGAATCGGCCCTGGAAGATGCGGATGTTTTCCTGCTGGTGACTGAAATACCGGAGACCTTCAACCATCCTGATGTGATCGGAAAGATAGAAAAATCAGGTGTTCCTGTATTTATTCTGCTGAATAAGATCGATCTTTCAGACCAGGAAACGGTGATGAAGAAGATAGAGGAATGGAAAGAAAGGATACCAGCGGCTGGAATAATCCCTATTTCGGCTTTGCATGGGTTTAATACAGAGGCGGTTATCACCGGTATCCTGGAGAAGTTGCCCGAACATCCGCCTTATTTTGATAAAGAGGACCTTACCGATAAACCGGAACGTTACCTGGTGTCGGAAATGATCAGGGGATGCGCCCTTGAATTATACAAGAAGGAAGTACCATACAGTGTTGAAGTAGTGGTGGATTCATTTGTTCAGGAGGAAGAGCTGCTGAGGATAAGGGCTATCATCTATGTGACCAGGGAATCCCAAAAGGTAATCCTGATAGGGGAGGGGGGTAAGGCTATCAAACGGCTGGGTATCATGTCGAGGAAGGAACTGGAAACGTTTTTCGGAATTCACGTCTTCCTGGAATTGTTTGTCAAGGTCAGCAAGGACTGGCGGGATGACAAGCTTCAACTTAAAAGATTCGGTTACCAGATTTAATTAAATACAGATGTCAAACATACTCGCCATTGTTGGCAGGCCTAACGTCGGCAAATCGACGTTTTTCAACCGCTTAACCGGTGAACGTGAGGCAATCGTTGACCCCACGAGCGGGGTTACCCGCGACCGGAACTACGGAACTTCCGACTGGAATGGCATTCCCTTTTCTGTTATTGATACCGGCGGGTACGTTCTCGAGTCGGGGGATGTTTTTGAGAAGGAAATACAGAAACAGGTTGAACTGGCCATTGAAGAGGCTGATGTGATTCTGTTTATGGTGGATGTGACCGAAGGGGTTACCTCTATGGACGAGGATGTAGCCGACCTGCTCAGGCGGTCGGGCAAGACGAGTTACCTGGTTGTGAACAAGGTAGACCACAACATGCGGTTGGATATCGCCGCGGAGTTTTATTCGCTTGGGTTGGGGGAGTTGTACTCCATTTCTTCAATGAACGGTAGCGGAACCGGTGAATTGCTTGATGAAGTGGTGAAGAATTTTCACAAGATTGAGGATGAGGAAATACCTGATATTCCGCGACTTGCGGTGATAGGACGACCGAATGTGGGGAAGTCTTCGCTGATCAATGCCATACTCGGGCAGGAGCGGCATATTGTTACCCCTGTGGCCGGGACAACCAGGGATTCCATCTTTACGCTTTATAAAGGGTTTGAGATGGAATTTCTGCTGGTAGATACGGCAGGGTTAAGAAAGAAAAGCAAGGTGAGCGAAAACCTGGAGTTTTATTCTGTGATGCGGTCGATCCGGGCCATAGAGAACAGTGATGTATGCCTGTTGATGCTGGATGCAAAGGAAGGCATTGAATCCCAGGATGTTAATATTCTACATCTATGCGAGAGAAACCACAAAGGAGTGGTCATGGTGGTTAATAAATGGGACCTGGTGGAGAAAGAGACCAATACGCACAAAGATTATGAACAGCTTATCAGGGAGAAGACGGCACCTTTTGTTGACTATCCTATCATCTTTACTTCGGTAACAAAGAAGCAACGTGTAATCAAGGCACTTGAACTGGCCAGGGATGTTTACGAGGCAAGGAAGAAGAAGATACCCACTTCAAAGCTTAATGAGACCCTGCTGCCTATTCTTTCTGCCTCGCCGCCTCCTGTTTCAAAAGGGAAGAGCGTGAAGGTTAAATACATAACGCAATTGCCTATGCATTATCCGGCTTTTGTTTTCTTTTGCAATCTTCCTCAATATATAAAAGAGAGCTACAAGAGGTTTGTTGAGAATAAAATCAGGGAAATCTATGATTTTCATGGGGTTCCGATCTCAATATTTTTCAGAAAGAAATAGAATTGGAGGAATCAGTTCGCATCGACAAATGGTTGTGGTCGGTCCGTTTGTACAAGACCCGCAACCAGGCTACAGAAGCCTGCCGTGCCGGCAAGGTGAAATGGAATGATCATGCCGTTAAACCTTCCAGGGTTGTTCAGCCCGGTGACCTTTACAGGGTGAACAACGGACCGGTTATCAGGACCGTTAAAGTCATTTCGTTACTTCACAACAGGGTGTCAGCCAAGCTGGTACCGGATTACCTGGAAGACCTGACACCTGTTGAAGAGTTTGAAAAGCTGCAGATGATGAAGGAGCTGAACTATGAGCGATGGGACAGGGGTGCAGGCAGGCCAACCAAAAAGAGCCGACGACTTATCGACAAACTAAAGGGGACTTAATATGGCAACAGGAACCACGGAAAAAATCTGTCCAAACTGCCAGTTCAATTCTCAGTTAAATTTCCGTTATTGTCCGAAATGCGGGCAGAAATGGCTGGAAGAATCTGAATTCAGTTTCCGGCATTTCTTCTGGGATTCGCTGGGAGATTATTTTCATGTGGACGGGAAGTTTATACACAGCATTTATCCATTGATCCTGAAACCGGGGGAAATTACCCGTGATTTTCTTCAGGGGAAAAGAGAAAGATTCCTTCCTCCATTTAAAATGTTCCTGTTTATCAGTGTGTTGTATTTTATTACCATCAACCTGACATCAAAAACAGAAGTAAATATTTCTCCCGGAACCGGTAATAATATCGTCCTTACCGGTGATACATCCGGGGATGCCATAAAAGGCCCAACCAATCTCAGGGCTTCTGTCAGTTTTTTGGGAAAGACCCTTTCAGTCGATTCTGCAAGAATGCTGATCAAAGAAAAGGGACTGAACCACCTGATTGATTCGCTCGATCCCGGCGCTGCCTGGTATGAAAAGGCCATTGCGCGCAATATCATGGTTAACACCTTGCAAGGGTCTGATTTTCTGACAGAGAAAATGCTGCATACCGCTTCAAAGGTGATCTTTCTTCTTATCCCATTTATGGGTTTGTTACTGAAACTCATTTATTTCAGGAGGAAAAGGGTGTATTATGATCATATTGTCTTTTCCCTTCATTTTCATGCTTTTGTATTCCTGTTCCTTCTCGTTATGGACCTGATCAGCTTTTTCCTCTTCAATATTCCTGTTTGGTTTTATGCGGTCATCATTCTGGCTTACCTGCTGATAGCCATGCAAAGAGTGTATGACAAGAAGTGGAAGACGGCGTTGAAAAAGATGACAGAGGTGGTTTTTCTTTATTTTATCCTGGCCATTCCACTATTTGGGTTATTGCTGATCACTGCCTCGCTTTTGTTATAGCCGGAGCTATTTTATAAGGAGTTTATATCCCTAAAATTGATTTTCGATTACCGGATATTTTATTTATTTTTCAGCTCCTCCAACATGGTTCCCAACTTGTTCACATACTCAGTGAAAGCTGTAGTATAGCGTAGTGAATTATCCCGTTTCCCGGGCAGGTTAATCTGCAAATGGTGTTTAACAGTTGCTGGTGTGGAGCCTAAAATATATATGTCTGTCGAAAGGAATACGGCTTCGCTTTCTGAGTGTGTGACAAATATAACCGTAGGGTCGAGTTTTGCGTTTTCAAAGATAGTCCGGAGAAAGATCTGCATCTGTTTGCGGGTAATTGTATCCAGGGCGCCAAAAGGTTCGTCCATGAGCAGAATCTGAGGGTTGACCACGAGGTTACGCGCAATAGCTACTCTTTGCAACTGTCCGCCTGACAGAACAGGATATTTTGCCCATTTTTTTTCGTGTCCTTCAAGGCCGACAATTTTAATCATTTCCATCGCCTTTTCACGGGCTTCATTCTTTGGCACTCCTTGAATAATCAAAGGAAGCGCTACATTATCAAGGACAGTTTTCCATTCGAAAGAGGTATATTGCTGAAAAACCATCGGGATACGGTCTTTATCGGACCTTTTTTTGCCATATATAAAAACATCACCGCTTGTAGGTTCCTGTAAGCCTGAAATATAACGTAAGAGTGTTGATTTTCCGCAGCCAGATTTGCCCATCAGCGTAATAAACTGACCTTGTTTCGGAAGGTCCTTAATATCAAGGTCAAAATCTTTAAAAACAACATTTGGCGGGTTAGTTTCTAAATATACCTGGTTAATACCTCTGAGGTTTATAATGTCTACTCCGGAGGAATCAGTTCCGACGGGCCGTTGTTGAGCTGAGTTCCCGGTTTCGCCGGTAACGGAATCTGCCTGGTCAGCTAGTTCCGGTAATTCCTCCTCCTTTTGAAATATATTTTTTTTCATTCTTTATGCATATTTGAATTTAAACAACTTCTTATCCAGGAGTTTCAACAGTTTATCCTGAACGAAGCCTATAAAAATAATCAGGAGTAAGACGGCATAAAGCTGATCTACATGCGAGCCTCGCGATGTAGCCATATAGATCATGTACCCCATACCTCCCTGAGCATTGATCATTTCAGCAATTACGATATAGGTCCAGCTAACTGCAACAAGATTAATAACATCCATTGAAAACCGGCTCAACACTGAAGGTATGTAGAAATGTTTTAAGGATTGCCACGGACTTGCATTCAGGGTCCAGATTGTTTGTTTGAGTGCTTTCAGATGGTCATCGGTTTCAATATCTTTAATACGTTGATTTACTGCAGGTAACAGGTAAACAAAGATACCAAAGGCAAGAAACTCGATCTTTACTCCGAACCCCAGGCCGAACATGGCCATAAAAATCCCTGTAGTTGCCGGTAGGGGAGTAAACCGGATAGCTTCAATTTGCTTGCTTACCAGGTGATTGAAAAATGGAGTCATGCCTACCATAAATCCCAGAGGAACTGCAATAAGCAAGGCCTGAAGATAACCTCCAAGATTTATCACAATTGAGTATCCTGTATTGTACAGAAGATTACGTTCAATAAACAGGGTTTTAAAGCATGCCAACACTTTAACAGGAGAAGGAAGTATAGTTTCCTGTATCCAGCCCATGGTCGGGATCAGCCACCAGAGAAACAAAAAAAGTATCCACCCCATTATGTTCAGGGTAATTGCCGTTTGTTTCCTGACTTCTCCACCAAATTTAAAAAGTTCTTTTAACGATTCCATAAAAATGATATGTTAAAAACATCAATCCTGATATAATAAAGGAGGATGGCCTATCCTCCTTTGCATCTGATTCAGCGTCCGGGATTTTTAATTACTTGCCTAAAAGCTGAAATTCAGTTCTGCGATTCGCTGCCTTTCCAGCTTCAGTATTATTATCAGAAACTGGTTTATCGGGCCCGTTACCAACAATAACAAAGCGGTTAGGGTCAAATTTATAAGTCTTTACAAGGTAATCACCAACGGCTTTAGCCCGCTTGAACGATAATTTACGGTTTAGTTCAGCACTACCGGTATTATCGGTGTTACCTTCAATACGCACCTTCATGCCGGCAAATTCAACAGAGATCTGGCCCAGTTGATTTTCAATGATTTCTTTCATTTCGTTTGTCAATGTCCATGAACCAGAACTGAAGTTGATGATAATGGGTTTTGTTGCCACCGCCTGTGCCTTTTGATCTTTTGCTGAAGGAGGGGAAAATTTGATCTGACCTTCGGCAACATGCGCCGGTCCGGTCAGGTCGGTAATCGACTGTATTATAGAGGGGTATGAGGCTTCGGTCCATGGAACGATATTGGTGAGTTTGTTTCCATATCCATTTTTATAAATCCGGGCCATTTTGGTATATAGTTGTTGACCGGAGATCCCTGTAAATTCAGTACTTAGACCAAAAAAGTTAATATTATCGCCATAAGTAGCAAAATGAATTTTCTTCATACCGTCAAAAATGACTTTTACATCATCGGGGACTTCGAAGGCAGTTTTATAAATCATGGCAGCCTTTTGCATAGTGCTTTCATCTTTCATTTCAGAATTTGCAGTAAGCCAGGCTTTTGCGAGTTTTACAAAGAGGTCTCGTTTTTTCTCCAATACGTCTTTCCGGGCAATAAAGCCGTCCATAATGATGTTGGGAAGCATTTCAGTGCTGGTTAGTATTCTGGCTGCCCTTGATTTCAGGCATTCTTCATCATCGGGGGACCAGACAACTGTTGCATCTGCATTCCCTGAAGTAAAGGCAGTTTTAGCTGCAAAGGGATCGGCCATAGGAAGAATGATGACGTCCTTTTCGGTGAGGTTTCCTGCTTCCAGGGTGGCATGAAGTAAAGTATTACTTGGCCACCCCAGTGCACAGGCTATTTTTTTCCCTTTCAGGTCTTCGACTGATTTTATTGATTCATCGACAATAAAAACGTCAGCCCCCCGGGAATCATCAATTTTAAGGAACTGGGCAACCGACATTTTGGCAAGATCGCTGGTGCGGTCCATCCCAATGGGTGAAATATCGGTAGTAGTAAAGATAAAATCGAGATCTCCGTTTTTCAGTGCTTCGTTCAGTTTTGCCATATCGTCCATGCGGATAGCCTCGAACATAAGTCCAAAATCTTTGTACATTCTGGATTCTTTATTTGGTTTTGCACCTCCGTTCATAAAAAGTCCGGGAGCAAAGCCTACAAAGTTGTTAAAACCTCCCCGAAGTTCGGCTTTGTTACTGTTTTTTATTGCCTTGTTCATATATGGATAC
>JAPLDE010000112.1 GCA_026391855.1 Bacteroidota bacterium
AGCTTAGAATTGCCTGGTATTCAATGGATCCCCTGGAGGTGAATGCCGGGGAGCCCCTTTTTAGCCTGAGAGCCCACCTGGTTAAAGAACCGCAACCTCCGGTCGTACTGGAGTTGAATCCATCTTCGCTGCTATCGGATGAATATGGTAATGATTTACCCTTCCAGACGTTGACCTATCCTTCTTTATTAAAAACTGAAGAATCATTTGCTGTCTGGCCATCCCCGGCTGACGAATTCCTGAACCTACAGTTCAACTTGCCATCGGATGGAAATTATACGGTTAAACTGGTTAATCTCCTGGGTCAGGAATGGAAACTGATCAGTAACTCCCAAGGTCTGAAAGGTATGAACTCCGGAAAAATTTCAATCGCAGGCTTCAGTCCTGGGTTCTATTATGTTGATGTTGAGGTAAATACGGGCAATTCTCTGAATAATTACCGGAAGTCGATATTGATAAAATAAAATTAACCGGAAAAATCATTAATACACATACAGATAATATAAAGAATTTTAATTAAAATAAAATATCAAGATGAAAAAGTTATTAGCCATTAGCACGGTATTAATCAGCATAAGCTGTATTTTGAAGGCACAAACAAATATTCCGGCAGGGTCTGTCGACGGTACCTGGGTTAAAATGAACTCGCCCTATTTTGTGAATGGGAACGTTAGTATTGATAACAACCAAACATTGATTATTGAACCCGGAGTGCAGGTGGTTTTTACGGGTTATTACAAAATGGAGGTCCAGGGTAGGATACTAGCCGAGGGTTTACCCGATGATTCTATCATTTTTACTGTGAATGATCATACTGATCATGATAACCCTTCAACAACCGGCGGTGGCTGGCATGGAATAAAATTTCCGGGTACAGCTTCAACCAATGATACTTCAAAATTCGTCTACTGCAGGATCGAATATAGTAAGATGCTCGGTACGTCATATGGTGAACAGATTGGGGGTGCATTGCTGGTTCAAAGTTTTAACAAAGTGTTAATTTCCAATTCGATAATAACCAATAATCTGGCAAATTACGGCGGAGGAGGAATTTTCCTTCAGAATTCAAGTATTATTATTAAGAATTCTGTTATTTCACATAATCTGTGCGATGGTGTTTGGGGCCCTTTTGGTGCAGGGATTGGTTGCACCGGCAGTAGCCCCTTATTGGAAAATGTTAAAATACTTGACAATATTCTTGTACAGGGAAATGGTATGGGTGGAGGAATCGCCTTATGGGATGGCTCAAGCCCGAAAATTATTAACTGTCTGATTGCCGGTAATGTGGCTACCAATACTGGTGCTGCAATTGATGCATGGTATGGTTCAAACCCCCTTATCGTGAATTCAACGATTGTTGGTAATTCAGCTTTGATATATTGGGGGGGCTACGCAGTATCCTTTACTGAATGTCAGGCCACTATAAAAAATTGTTTAATATGGGGTAATACAGCTGGGCAGATCATTTTAAGCCCGTATGTACCGCACAATAATTTTAACAGCATATTAGTGCGTTATACGGATGTTGAAGGGGGAACCGAGGCCATTGGATCCTATTCACCTGATAACATGGATTGGGATACAACCAATTTTTCATCCAACCCTCAGTTTTATGGTAACGGGAACTATTCAATCTTACCAAATTCCCCTTGTATTGATAAAGGTACACCGGATGCAAGTGGTTTGTTTCTACCGGGATTTGACTTAGCCGGTAACCTGAGAATCGTGAATAACAGGATCGATATTGGTGCTTACGAGTTTTTCGGTGAAGGGAACGTTGTCCCCGAAATATTTGAAGTATCTGGAGGGGGTACCTTCTGTACTGAGGACAACATGGTTAATATCGGGTTATCAGGTTCGCAAACTGACATTACTTATAAGTTATTCTTTAATGGTTCTTTTACAGGTGATTCCTTGGGTGGAACAGGTACGGCGCTGAATTTCAACATAATGGCAAGTGCAGGAATATATATCGTCATGGCTGAAAATGAAAATTATTCAGTTGAAATGTCTGGTTCCGCAATAATTACCCTTCTTCCGACTCCTGTCGTTTTTAACGTTGTCGGAGGAGGGTCTTATTATTCCTGGGAACCGGGAGTCTGGATAGGATTGGATGGTTCAGAGGTGGGAATAAATTATCAGCTTTTTTTTAATGATTTTCCCACAGGATTGATATTATCTGGTACAGGAGCGTCCATTACCTTTGGACCGCAAACGATGGAAGGCCGGTATACGGTGGAAGCCACCTCACCCATGTGGGGTTGCAGTTCCTTTATGGCGAACAGTGTTGACGTACAGCTTGAATTTGCCGTGATATGGCCCAATCCCTTTACCAACCTCTGTGAAAATACGGGATCCATCGAATTGACAGGAGGTTTACCAGAAGGAGGTACCTACAGCGGTCCGGGTGTAAGCAATGGCCAGTTCGATCCTTCCCAGGCAGGAACCGGTGAACATATAATCACCTATACCTTTACTGACGATCAGGGAAATACAGGCTCAGCCATTCAGCCCGTCACAGTAAATGCATTACCCGGTATTACTACACTATCTCCTGTAAACCAGCCGGAGGTATTGGAAATAATGAAGAAAAAGGCATTGGATGATGAACGCTTTGCCCTCATCGATGACTTTAACGGGGATGGAGTTTTGGATATTTCAACCCGGTCTCATACTGCAGGGAAAATGTATTTTTACATGAATAATGAACAGGTGTTTCAAATCACCGATACACTGACTACAGATCCCTATTTATTTCCTGATTTTCTTAATTCAATGTTATCAAACCGGACCTTTAATTATTACTGCGATCTTGACAATGATGGTAACAAAGATTTACTGGTGTATTGCGCCAACCATGGTAATTGTTACAATAACAGTGTAAAAATCTATTGGGGAAATGCCACTTTCCCCTATTTCGATGATAACCAATACACTGTGATTCCCAGTTCAGACCTGTATTGTGTGGGGGCTTTTGCCGTTGATTTTAATAACGATGGGTTGAAAGATGTTTTTCTCAGAAGTGTTACGGGTAATTCAATGTTCCAAAATAACGGTAACAGGATTTTTACTTCAGTTCCTACCTTCAATACTGGTCGCGATATAGGTGTGAATTTCGATGACTATAATGGGGATGGTTTACAGGATCTTGTGTACACTAAAAACGGTTGGGCTGACGGGCAGTGGGGGTTCAGGTTTAACCAGGGACTTGGAAACGGGAATTTTAACAGTTCCACCCAAGCCTATTATACCGAACAAAGACCCATGGATAATTGCATCAATATGCAGGCTAATCCCTTGATAAACAATATCCCTGATGTTATTTTTACCTGCTCAAATGATGGAAGCGGTGGTAATAGAATTTATGTTGGAGAATGGAAATCAGACCTGAACAATTTTGGTTTTTACGACTTCCAGGTGGGAAGTTATACAGAACCAGCTTTGATCCAAAGCTTTGATTATAACCAGGATGGCATTGATGATCTGATCTTCAGGTATAAAAACAGTTCCAATCCTGCCAGGTTTACCACCCTTGCACTGATCAACAATGGAGAGGGCTCATTTTCTTCCACCGAAACGGTATTATATGATACACCGTACCGGACAATTCAATTATTTAAAACCAATGAAGAAACCCTGATCGCTGCTGAGATTTTAACTTCCTCCGGAGCCCTGGATTCGATCTGTGTTCTCAAACTGCAACCTGCCATCGTTTCTATTTCAGGACCTTCTGAGGTTTGCCAGGGAGAAGATAACCTGGTTTATTCAGTGCCTTCTCTGGTGAATGCGGATTCATACCAATGGTCTTTCCCTTCTGGATTTTCCGGCAGCAGTACGACAAATTCAATTGTTTTAAATGCCACTAACCTGGCTTCCTCTGGAATCATCAGTGTAAAAGGTATGAATGAGTGCGGGGAAGGGCCTGCTCTTCAGATTAATGTAAACGTGAAACCGTTGCCCGGACAAGCCTCAGGACCAATCAATTATGAAACCCACACTATATTTACCACTGGGCTTAATGTGCCCAACCAGATTACTTTTGATACAGCAGGTTATCTTTATGTAGCCAATCATAGTTTTGCCAGTTATGATGGACCCTATTCAGGAAAGATTGCCAGGATTGACGCGGACGGTAATAAGTCAGTTTTTGCAGACGGATGGGATATACCCAGTGGTTTAACCATTGACAACCAGCAAAATCTTTATTTTACAAGGAACAACTTTTCCAATGAGGTCTTTAAAGTGGATCCTTCCGGTAGCGTTACAACGTTCACTGCATTACCTCATGTTCCGGGACCAATCACTCTTCATCAGGAAGGAAATGAGATTACCATATTTACTGTTTCACACTGGGATAATAAAGGTATTTATAAGACACTTTCTGATGGTTCTTATTCATTATTTGACCCGGGCTCATATATTGGTTGCCAATTATCAAATGACGGCCAGTACCTCTTTGCCTGGGATAATTATACAATGTTTCGCTTTAACACTCAAACGGGACTTAAAGAAGATTGGGTAAGCCTGTTGGAAAACTATTCTGTTTGGGCCGGTACCATTGGGCCTGATCAACAATTATATGTTTCGGCCAGGTCAATTTCGGATTCCACCAAGAATGCCATTTTCAGGATCAGCGGGTTCAACGAGGTAACAGAAATCATCAATAATATTCCTCAGAATTTTGAATTTAATGATCTCGCTTTCAAGTTGTCAGCATCTGGTTTTTATGATCTTTACTGTTCAGAGGTTGCCGGTAGCAGAACTGAGCCTGACCTGAACCGTATTATCAGATTCACGATGGATGGCTCTAACGTAACTTCATATATTTCAGGTCTTTCAGCTGTTTGTCAGGGCCAGAATAATGTAATTTATTCGGTGCCTGAAATCCCCGATGCCACCTCCTTTAGCTGGACCTTACCAGAGGGTGTTACCGGTGAAAGTGATTCCAGCAGCATCATTGTTAGTTTCGGAGGCCAGGCCCAATCCGGCAATATCACTGTAAGAGGCCACAATGAGTGCGGGGACGGACCGCTTACCTTCTTGACAATTAATGTGAGTTCTATACCAACGGTCGATGCCGGCCCTGACCAAACAATTACTCCTTCTGCTTCTGCTATACTCAATGCCACTGCTACAGGAGGGGACGATTTTCAATACTTATGGAGTAATGGGGCGACAACATCTTCAACAACTGTAACTCCCTCTCAGACAACTACATACTATATTACCATCACCAATCAGAATTTCTGTAGCAGTTATGATGAGGTCACCGTTTTTGTTCAGGAAAGTGCTGCTGTAACTACCTTACTGCCAATTCTTACAGCCTGTCCGGGTGATATTGTAGTCCCGGTTTCTGTACAGGACTTTTTAGGAGTTGCTTCGGTCTCATTAAGGTTTTCATATAATGCATCCCTGCTGACATACACGGGCTATCAGAATACCCACCCGGACCTGTCTTCCGGGATACTTGCTGTAGATGCACAGAACAGCAAGGTTCAGATCGGTTGGTACAGTTTAACGCCAGTTACTATCGAAAACGGAACACTGCTTGAAATCAAATTTTCCGGATTACCGGGAACAAGCTCCCTGGAATGGGATATAACAACTCCTGGATCATGCCAATATACTGATATCGATAACATTATTATCCAGGGAGACTTTATAAATGGCGGCATTACCGTTGAAAGTTGTTCCAATCTCAGTGGTAATCTGGCTTATAAGAATTCAAAAGGCAAAGCAATTATTATAGCCGGTGCTCATGCTGAATATTCTTCAAATTATATTTCTGACAATATCGCTGCACTTTATTCTAATAATAT
>JAPLDE010000003.1 GCA_026391855.1 Bacteroidota bacterium
AAAATCAACTGGTCGTGATTGGGGATCTGGCGACCAGTGAAAGCTCCACGTTCCGTTCAGCGATTTTACCCAAAGGGAGTTATCGTAATCAGAATGTCTGGCATCGTCAAGCGTTGGTGATGGCCATATCATTGTACGGGCTGGCAATTTATTAATACCAAATACCTGTTCGTTTTCCCAGTCATTTTTTTGGGCATTTGCCAGCCAGACACACAATAAAACAGATATAAATGAAAGAAGTATTCTTTTCATGTGTATATAATTTGTTTCTTTAAGGCTTCATGGAATCGCCATCCGCCAGGCGGATTCATTTCGGTTGGTGATTCTTAACCATGGCGATTTCATACGAAAATTATTTGTTTTTAGGAACAAAATCTTTAACCGGCCGGATGATAATATAAGTGGGAATATCTTCAGCCGGATGAACAGATACCAATAATGCGGCCACTTCACCTTTTTCGTTGGTAAAAACCTGCGGTCGTTCAATTCCTTTTACCTGAATCGTTTCCCCATTTTGCATCGGTACCGGGTCAGATTGCGACCATATTGCTATTTGTGAAAATAGCTGGTAGTTGACTCCATCTTTCGAAGTGTAATATACAACTGATTTTTGAACCCCGGTAACCTTGGCTTCCCAGTCGGTACAAATTACATTGTACTGATTATTGGCCCACCAAATAGTTGGGTCTTCCAATTCGAAATTACCGGGCAAGCGGTTCAATGTATCGTGAACTAATTTATATGGTCCCATAAAATTAGAAGCTTCGAAGGCTTGCATATTTGCATCCCATTTGCCATCGCGGGGCACTTTGGGCTTGAACTTCCCAACAGCATAAGCACTTCCATCCGGACGAATAAGCAAAGCCGGGTTGTTGGTGCTGATGACAGGATAAGGAACAGGAGTCCAGGGTCCTTCGATGGAATCGGCTAAAGCAAAACCGGTTTTCCATTGAGGAATACCCAGGTGGTATATCAGGTATTTATTTCCAACTTTGGTGATTTTGGGATTATGGATTGCCTGAGTTGCCCAGGGATGCCTGGATGGATCTAAGGCAACTCCCTGAAAATGGTATGGGCCAAAAAGTGATTTGGAGGTTGCCCGGATCACCTGACTAGGTATCGCCCACTTTAATCACTGAAGGATCCCAGAGGTAATAACCTTCCATTTTGAATATTGCAGTTTCAGGAACAGGATGAAGCGCTTTTTTAAAAGGATTACTATTGGGGTAACTTATTTTTATATCCTTAAGTAGAGCTGGTAAAGCCTTGACACTTTCAACATGTTGGGCAACACCTTGAAATTGAACCGATAAGACTAAATATAAAGCCAACTTGATTTTATTTACATTCATTTTCCCTGGTTTAGAATTATTTTATTTACTGTTGTATTCCCGGTTTATACTTTTCCTTTACTGAACTTCCATAATAAATCCATAGCTATATGGGTTATTTCCCGGAATTGTATATTTCTCCATCGTTTTAGCGCCCCATGTATCGTTTCCTCCCACGCCATGAATATTCAAATCGATGTTCAGATTGATGAAATCGCACTTTGGCAAATTAAAGGGATGTTTGGCTTTTTCAAGATCCTCTTCAGTGTAGGACCAGGCATGAAAACAAAGTGGCTGTAATCCTGTTACTTTGAAGCTGTGGCCATTTTGTTCTGAAAACGAGAACCAGCGTACATCGCAGCGATTCGCATTGTCTTGCGGAGCGGGATAATTTGTGATAAAATTTTCAAGTTTCGATTCGTAGATTCCAATCAGTGAACCTGATTTCCGGTCGGGATAGTTTTCCCATGGTCCGCGACCATACCAATTAATGTGGTTGAAACCGGATGCTATTTTTAGTCGCATTCCAAATTTGGGTATCAATGGAATGGTATCGCAGGAGGGCTGATATGCAGCACTTACCTCTATCTTTCCCGCACCATTCAGCTTGTAAATGAGTTGATAAGCGGCGCCAATAGTCGGCAGCTTCATTTCAAACTGAATGAAGACGATGCCCTCTTTTTTAGTAATTACCATCTTTTCGACGATCCGTTTATCCCCGGCAGTTTTCCATTTTCCCTGTTCGCGCTCAAAGCCACTCATCTTCTGGTTGTCGTTGGCTGGTTTCCAGAAATAGGGTTCTAGCGAACCGCTCAACACCTCTTTTTGTTGAACCATCCAGTTCAATAAGGCTCCGGTATTTTTGCTGAAACCTGCCCTGAAACTTTCGTTCTGAACCACAACTTCGGTATCCGATTCTTTGGTTTGTAAGTCGTTTTCTGAAGCAAGGGTATTCGAATAAGCAAATGATTTTAGGACAAACTGTTCCCGGGCAACGCAAAATCCCCCGGCACACCAGATGGTCGCCTTTTTCAATCTGGCGTACAAGTTGAGGCAAATCTCCGGATTTAAAGGATCAGTTGATTTTAGCACCGGAATCCTGATTTCACCCGTTTGACCCGGAAGGATGGAACTTCCATCAACTATGCCGGTTTGAAAGGATTTCCCGTTCGACAAGTATTCGTAAACCAGGTCCAGCTGACCGAGCGAGGTAAAGTCGTAACGGTTGATAACTTTCACTTTTGGCAGACTGGCATCAACAAGTTGAAATTCTACTGGTTGATAGACTTTTTGCACTTCGTAATAATGTGGATACGGCACCCGATCTGAACCAACCAATCCTTTAATGCAGAAATTTCCATCGTTGGGCTGATCACCAAAATCGCCGCCATATGCCCAGTATTCATCATCCTGAAGCTGAAGACTGGCCGGATTATCGCCATATTTCAACGGGGATCCGTCTTTTTTTCGGGCCAGTCCCTGATCGACCCATTCCCAGATCGCTGCTCCGGCCAAACTCGGGTCGGCATTCATCACATCCCAGTATTCCTGGAGATTTCCACCCGAATTACCCATCACATGCGCATATTCACGCAGAAAAACTGGTTTATTCGTAATTCGTTCTCCCAGTTTTTTCAGCGTATCCGGATGCAGGTAACCTTCGTCGTAAATGGCTGAAACATCACGCTGGGTATCAGAATAAATAAGCCGGGAAGGATCGAGTTTCTTGATGGTATCGGCCATGGCGATGAGGTTTCGGCCTTTACCCCCTTCATTCCCAAGGGACCAGAAAATGACACAGGCATGGTTCTTATCGCGTTGAACCAAAGCTACCGCCCGATCAACATGCGACTTTTTCCACACCGGGTCATCACCCATAATTGAATTTCCAATCCCGAATCCATGCGATTCCTGGTTGGCTTCGTCCATTACGTAAAAGCCATATTGATCGCAGAGTTCGTAAAACAAAGGCTGATCGGGGTAATGGCAGGTGCGGATCATGTTGATGTTGGCCTGTTTCATCAGGTCCAGATCACGAATCATAGTTTGCCGGTCAACATGTTTCCCGGTTCGGGGATGCTGTTCGTGCCGGTTCACTCCTTTCAGCTTAACCGCCTTACCATTGATCGTAAAAACATCGCCCTGAACTTCAATCTTTCGCACGCCGAAACGGCAATGTGCACTCTCCAGAATTTCGTTTTTCTCATTTTTCAGGGTTAAAACAAGATCATATAAATCAGGTTTTTCTGCCGACCATAAGCGGGGGCCAATGAGTTCACAGGCTAAGTTATAACCTTGTGATGAATTTGCTTTAATTGAAATATCCTTCTTTGAAAGCTGAATATCAACCGGGTTTCCTGATGCATAAAACCCTGAAATATGTGTCTCAACCGTCAGACCGCCTGAATTAATTCCGGAGCGGTTTTCGAGATTGATTTTCAGATTGATTCGGGCTTTCCCATAATCAGTGCTGGGTTGGGCATCAACAGAATAATCCTGAAGGTATGTTTTTGGCCGGACCAATAAGTCAACATCCCTGAAGATACCTGCCAGGCGCCACATATCCTGATCTTCGAGATAACTTCCGTCACACCATTTGTAAACTTCAACGGCCAGTTTGTTTTCGCCTTTCAGAAGATATTGGCTGATTTCAAACCCGGCAGGTGACATGGAATTTTCACTATAACCCACTTTGTGTCCATTGATCCAAAGGTACATGGCCGATTGTACCCCATCGAAATTGATGAACACCAACTTGTCGAGCCAGTTTTTCGGAACATAAAAAGTAGTGCTGTAACTTCCAACCGCATTCCGCTCTTCGTAGCTGGTAAAATTCTTATCGGGCGGGCTGCTTACTCTGGGTGGATCGACCTTAAACGGGTACTTGATGTTGATATAGATTGGAGTTCCAAAACCCTGCATTTCCCAGTTGCCCGGAACCTGAATGTTATCCCAGTCAGCAACCGAATAATCGGTCCTGAAGAAATCAACCGGACGCGTTTCCGGATTGGACGACCATTTAAATTTCCAGATTCCATTAAGCGAAATTATTCCGGGGTTGGTTTGTTTCTCGCTTGGAAGTGTTATGGTGGCGTGTGCCTTTTCCTTGTTAATCCCTGAAACTTCAGGATTTTCCCAGTCGTTAATTTGTTGTGCGGAGGTGTTAGCGCTCAGCAAGGCCAAAAAGCCGAAGAGCAAAAATACCTTATTGGTACTGTTCATCATTTTTCCGATTCAATAGTTGCATTGTCTTCTTAATTGTTCAATTCCAAGGCTTTATAGGTTGCCCAGTCGAAAGTGGCATTTGCCGGGTTCTGAGCATAAGCAAACAATCCGAAAAAAGTGCCAACAAAACCTCCTGCAACACTTGTGCTGAGGTATTTCCCATCCTGTGCATTCCCAAATGGCGTCCAAACTTTGTTGTTAAAACTATATTCGAAATTGTAATCTTTGCCCATTGCTTGAATTCGTAAATAAAAAAAAGCACCTTCTTTATAATCTTTTAGTTTGTTGTTTAGAATTTCACCTGAAGCCGAAGAAAGTGACAGAAAGTAGTCTCCTTTTGCTTGCTGTACGACAAATTTATAAAAGTTCTTTTCGTTTTGAAAGGCGACCAGCCCGGCCTCCAACTCTTTTCCCGTTTCCAGCTTAACGGCAGTAGTCATTTCGCAACTGGCATGTTGCTGACGGCGCCCAACAAAGGTTGGATTTCCTTTTTCTGTAATACCAACTGGCCTTGCCTGAAGAATCAGTTTGCTATTTTTCAGTTCATACCACTTATCCTTTGGTGTGCGGATGAAATTCCAATCCGGCAATAATTCCGGCTTGTTAAAGTCATCGCTCCAATTAGCCGAATATTCAGAAAAGGTCATTTCAGAGGAAGCTGATTTTAATGGTGATTGAACCTGCTCAGGGATTGCTTTCCCTTTTGCAAGGATTACCGGCCATTCGCCGCTCCAGTCAACCGGAAGGAAAAAGGTCTGGCGACCTGTATTGTAGAAGTTTTCGGAATAAGGTTGGCAAGCCAGAAAAACAGCGATCCAATCGCCTTGTGGAGTCTGAACCAAATCGGCATGACCGGAACAAGTGATCGGATTTACGCGATCAGCAGGTAAATCGCGCTGTGTCAGTATCGGATTTCCGGCAAAAACTTCGTAAGGGCCCCATATTGATTTACTTCGAAATACAACTTCCGAGTGATTCTCTCCGGTTCCACCTTCAGCAGCCATCAGGTAGTAATAATCATTTTTCTGGTAGATGTGCGGACCCTCGATCCAGATTGGCTTTTTTGCCAGATTTGTTCCACCATTAATAACGATTTTTCGTTCTCCGACCATCTTTTGTGTTTTCAGGTCAAATTCCTGAAGCCAAATGGCCCTATGCCCTTCATAAAGGGGCTTATTTTCAGGAGAAGGTCCATTGTTTACAAGGTATGCTTTTCCGTTCTCATCAAAAAAGAATGACGGATCTATACCATCGATTTCGGGAAGCAAAACCGGATCGGACCATGGGCCTGCCGGATTCCTGGCCTTAACAAAGAAGGTTCCGTTGCCCCCGACAAAGGTGGTCACCATATAAAAGATACCTTTATTGTAACGAATTGCCGGAGCATAAATTCCTTCTGAAATTCCCTGAGTTGTTATGTTTAACTGCGAAGTCCGGTTCAGAATATGACCGATTTGTTTCCAGTGAATCAAGTCGGTACTATGAAAGATTGGCACACCCGGAAAATAGGCAAACGAAGAATTAACCAGGTAATAATCTGCCCCAGCCCTGCAGATACTCGGATCGGGGTAAAAACCTGGAAGAATTGGATTTTGATTTTTTTTGAATTTGATATTTTGAGCTGTTGAATGGATTTCAACCACTTTCAGGCTTCGTAGCCATGTTCTTCCACCTGAAGGGACACTGTCGTGATGAAACAAATACCATTTCCCCTTGAATTCGGCAATCGCGTGGTGGGTCGTCCATCCGACGACGGGAGTCAGAATCACACCCTGATAAGTAAAAGGCCCATAAGGATTATCTCCGGTAGCGTAGCACAAAAGGTGTGTATCTCCTGTCGAATAAGAGAAATAATACCTGTCCTTATAACGGTGCATCCATGAGGCTTCGAAGAAACGGTTGGTTTGTCCGGCTTTCATTGGAGTTCCATCCTGATTCAGAATCGTCACAGGTCGGGGTTCTTCAGCAAAACCAAGCATGTCGTCTGACAAACGAACCACACGGGATGGTAATGCCAATTCATCTCCGGAAGGCAAATAAGCACATTCCAGCGCTTTGTTGTCTTTGTAACGTTGCAGCTGGCCTCCCCATAAACCGCCAAAATACATGTATTGAGTTCCATCGTTATCTTCAAATACAGCTGGATCGATGCTGTAACTTCCCCTGATCGGATCGGGCTGAGGAATGAACTGGCCTGCGGGACTGTCTGAAACAGCCACTCCAATACGGAAAATATCTGTTTTGTCCTTTAACGGATAATACATGTAGTATTTGCCGTTCCTGAATGACACATCACAATCCCACAACTGTCGTCCGGCCCAAGGAATATCACTGACTTTCAGCACAACTCCGTGGTCTGTCAACGACTCGTTTTCAATATCGGAGGTTGAGAAAACATGGTAATCATTCATATCAAAATGATCGCCGTTGTCATTCTCAGGAATACCCGATTCACGGTCATGGGAAGGATAAATATAGAGTTTCCCTTCGAAGACATGAACAGCCGGATCGGCCATAAAATCATTATCAACTAAATACTTAACCTGTTTCATTTTTTTAGATTTTTGACATTTTAATCATTTCGTCAACTACCGGCTTACGTTGGTTATTGCGGTCGAAAAGCATTGGATAATCCTTTCTGCCCCGGATCGGGAAATTATTCAACCAGGTTGTGTTATCAGTCAAACCCCAAATGGTTACGCGATCAACCACTTCATTGTATTTGAGGAAGAGTCCGAACATATCCAGCATGCGTTTATTCCATTTCTGTTGAATAGAGTCAGGCACTCCTTCACGGTAAGGATCCATCTCTTTGGAATACTTGAAATTAACAGAAATGTTTGCCCCTTCATACGGACTTGGGAGAATTGAAATATCCCATTCAGTAATAAGGACTTTTACACCGGCAGCTTTTATTTTTTTAAGGCTGGTTTCTGTTTCGTCAAATGTAGGTGAATTCATGTGCATGTGAGCCTGCGAACCAACAGCATCAATTCTGTACCCTTCAGCTCTGAGTCCCTTCACTAGTTCTACTATCGCATCACATTTGGCAGGTTTTTCCACATTGTAATCGTTGTAGTACAATTCGGCATTCGGATCGGCTTCGTGAGCAAACTGGAATGCAAATTTGACGTAATCCTTACCCAGAATCTGGTAGAATTTGCTATCCCGGTATGTTCCGTCGTCTTCAAAAACTTCATTAATAACATCCCAACCTTTTACACGGCCTTTATAACGACCAACAACAGCAGTAATATGCTGACGCATCCGTTCTTTCAGAACTTCAGGTGTTACATCTTTCCCATCGGCATCAATAAAGAACCATCTGCCTATTTGAGAATGCCAGATCAGACAGTGCCCGGTAACAATCTGTTTGTTTTTTTCTCCAAAAGCAACAAATTTATCGGCATCATTCCAATTGTACTTGTTTTCTTCCGGATGGATAGTCTGAGGCTTCATGCAGTTTTCGGCAACAATAGCGCTGAATTCTTTAACAATTAATTCCGTTTCGATGGGATTAACTCCATTGACTTGCTGCGCATTAACAGCTACACCAATCAAAAATTTACCCTTGGTAGCCGTAACTAATGTTTTTTGGGCCATTGTATGTACTGATGTCAGTAAAACTATAGCCATAATTACGTGAATAATTTTGATTTTCATTTTATTCGATGAAAAATTTTTATGCATTTCCTTCCCTGCGGGCTTTCAATTCTTTTTCAATTTTTACTTCCATTTTCTTATCAATTACATAGAAGAAAAGCAGGCCAACACCAATAAGGAACGGAATTGACGGATAGATGCTCACGAGCAGTCTTGCTCCTTCGGAGACAGAATGAGGTTGAATAATCTCCTGCCCTGCAACCGCACTTTCTTTAGCGATGTATCCGTATAAACCTAAAATCCACGCAACCAAAGCACCCCCAATTGAGAGTCCTGCTTTAAGGCCTACCATCATTGCAGAAAAGATGATTGCAGTTGCCCTGCGGTTTGTTTTCATTTCTGAATAGTCGGCAACATCGGCAATCATAGCCCAAAGAATAGGAATAGTAATACCATAGAAAAAGCCATGAAGAATTTGTGAAACAAACATAAAGAGCACATTTTCCGGTTTAAAAAACATAAAAATCAGGACAAAAAAGGTAGCAACGAGTAAGCCATATTTGAAGACATCCCGTTTGCCATATTGATCCGCCAGCCTTTTTGAAAACGAAATTCCAACAATCATAAAGATGATACCTCCTGCGTTGAACAATCCAAAACCGGCAGCAGCCGGGTCTGATCCAAAGAAATTAATGCCTAAATCGGATAATGTGGAAATAACCGGAACAATAAAATTGGCCAATGCAACTTTATCTACATAGTTATTAAAATAAAACACATACGAACCACCTTTCATTGCCAGGGTAATGAACACCAAAATGGTTAAGCTAAGCATGATTAGCCACGGTCTATTCTTTACAAGGTCTGACACATCTTCTTTTATCGATGATTTTTGTTCCGGAGTTGGAACAATGCGCTCCCTGGTAGTAAAAAAAGTAATCAATAACATGATCGTACCAACAATAGCCATCCATGTCATTACTGTTTCAATCCCGGCTGCCTTATCTCCGTGGCCGGCAGATATAATAATCGGCAACATAAACACCTGCACAAAAAACTGGGCAAACATTACTGCTACAAAACGGTACGACGAAATACTATTTCTTTCGCCCATATCGCCCGAGATTACACCACTCAAAGCTGAGTATGGCAAGTTACTTGAAGCATAAAGCATCAACAAGAGAGAATAAGTTGCAGCGGCATAAATGAGTTTTCCTTTGTATGAAAAATTTGGTGTTGAAAATGCAAGAAGTGCAACAACACCCAAAGGAATAGCAGTGTATAGTATCCAGGGTCTGAATTTGCCCCACTTCGAATTGGTTCTGTCGGCCAATACTCCAATTATTGGATTAAAAATAAATGCAGCAGTCAAGCCAACAACAAGCATTATTATTGAAGCATCTGTGCTTTTAAGCCCATAAATATCGGTATAGAAATAAGCTAAATAGGTAATTAATGTTTGGAAAACCAGGTTCGCGGCCAAATCGCCCAAACTGTAGCCGATTTTCTCGAATACCAATACTTTTTGTGATGTTGTTTTCATAAATTGATTTTAAATGTTATACCCTGGTTAATTCATTTTAGATTTTCTTCGATTCAAGAGGACCTAAATAGGAAGGTTTTAACCCACCACAGTCGATTAGTATCTTTTGAAGCACAATTCCGGGGTCAATCATCCAGATTTTAAGGGTGTGTTTTCCTGGATTCTCAAAGGTATGCTTTGTTTTCAATTCAACAATGTTACGGCGAACTGATTCCTGCCAACTCTC
>JAPLDE010000106.1 GCA_026391855.1 Bacteroidota bacterium
GGAATAGCCTACAGCATGGTAACGTGAACAATTGGACACGATGTATCGTGTCCCTACGACTGCCGGCTGCATGGTAACGTAAACAATTGGACACGATGTATCGTGTCCCTACGACTGCCGATTGAAAACGGCATCTGACTATGAATTTGAATTTTATTGTATTTTTGCTGCTCAACAATCTATATATTTAGGTGTTTATTAGGTAACGAATTATAATCGATTGATGATCAAAAAAGTACTGGTTGCCAACAGGGGCGAGATCGCGGTAAGGGTCATGCGTTCCTGCAGAGAAATGGGTATTCGGACGGTTGGGGTGTTCTCCACTGCCGACCGCACCTCCATGCATGTGCGATACGCGGATGAGGCCTATCTGATCGGGCCACCCCCTTCCAGGGAAAGCTACCTGGATATGGAAAAAATTATTCGGGTGGCCAAAGCCACCCATTCGGACGCCATCCACCCTGGCTATGGTTTTCTTTCGGAAAATGCCTCCTTCTCACAGCTTTGCCACGATGAAGGAATCATCTTTATCGGTCCTTCTCCCTATGGCATCAACACCATGGGCAACAAGATCATGGCCAGGAAAACGATGATAGCCGCCGATGTTCCTGTGGTCCCCGGTACGGAAGATAAGATCACCGATGACCAGAAAGCCATGGAAGTGATACGGGAGATCGGGCTGCCGGTGATGATCAAGGCTTCGGCCGGAGGTGGAGGAAAAGGGATGCGTCTGGTAAAAAACGAAGACGACGTGATCGGCGCCATAAGGGCTGCCCGTTCAGAAGCCCTGTCGGCATTCGGCGATGATTCGGTGTATATAGAAAAGTACATCCAATCGCCACACCATATTGAATTTCAGATACTTGCCGACAAACAGGGAAATGTTGTCCATCTCTTCGAAAGAGAATGTTCCGTGCAACGCCGTCACCAGAAAGTGATTGAAGAAACCCCCTCTCCCCTGCTCACCCCTGAGATCAGGGAAGTGATGGGCCGGTACGCGGTAGCTGCCGCAAAAGCGGTAAACTACGAAGGGGCCGGAACCATTGAGTTCATTGTGGGCGACGACCTGAAGTTCTATTTCCTGGAGATGAATACCCGGCTGCAGGTGGAACATCCCATCACTGAGCGTGTGGTTGGTGTAGACCTGGTAAAGGAACAGATCAACATTGCCAACGGGAACCCGCTTCCGTTCAGGCAGGAAGACCTCTGCCAGACAGGACATGCCATTGAATGCAGGATCTACGCCGAAGATGTAAGGCAAAACTTTATGCCAAGCCCCGGAAGGATCAAACATATCTCCGAACCACTGGGACTGGGCGTCAGGCACGACGGATACGTGTACGAAGGCTTTGAAATACCCATCTATTACGACCCAATGATCTCCAAACTGATCGTCTGGGCCAAAACACGCGACGAAGCGATCCGCAGAATGAAAAGGGCCCTGTACGAATACAAGATCACCGGGGTTAAAACCAACATCCATTTCCTTGGCAAGATCATGAAAACGCCCGACTTCATCCAGGGAAAGTATAACACCCATTTTATCGAAAATAATATGGATTTCCTGATGGCTGAAGACGACTGCGACGCCCTTTGCCAGGATATGGCCATCATTGCCGCCTTTGTCGATTACCACGTTAAAAAAGAGATGAAAAAACCATTACTCGTTCAACAGATCGGGTCCAATCCCTGGAAACAATTCGGCAGAAAACAGGGAATGGCCGGCTGGTAGTGTGTCAACAAGTTGATTTTCATCCAATTAATTCAAATCAATTTTCAATATGGATATTAAAATAGATAAGCGGGTCGCCAGGGTCGAATTTCTTGAACAAAACGGTGACCTGATGAAGATCAGGGTGGATAAAAAGATCTATGAAGTGGATGTAGTGATGGTGGAAGACATGGTCTATTCCCTGCTTTTTGAAGGTCTGTCCTATAATATTGAGATGATACAGGGAGCCAAACCCTATAAATATTCGGTCAATACCCTTTATAATTCCTACCAGGTCGAGGTCCTTGACCAGGCCAACAAGCTGAAACTGGGGAAAACCCTCGACTATCACGGGGATGCCGATCATATCATCACGCCCATGCCGGCCAAAATCGTGAAGATACTCGTGAAAGAAGGAGAAACCGTAAAAAAAGGACAGGTCCTGATCATCGTCTCCGCCATGAAAATGGAAATCGAGCACAAGTCTCCCAAAGACTGTAAAATCAAGAAGATCAAGGTGAAAGAAGAGGAAACCGTGAACGTTAACGATGTGCTGATCGAGTTGACATAGGCTGATCCATTCTCTGAAAACCCTGTCAGGTAGGACCCAGACAGGGTTTTACGCAACATCAGGGTTCGTAACAACAACGAGTAAAGGCCACTTCCAAACTTTTTTAAAGAAGTTACTAAAATTTCATTTGCGTTTTTCGAAACTTTTCTATCTTTAGCAAGAAAATCGGATGCGCCGGTTAGCTCTTTCTTAACTCTTATTCAATAACATGCATGTTTTGACGGGAAATCCGTTGGGGGAAGAGGGCTTAAACATTCGAAAACATTAATATTATCGGTACATGAATGCACTTTCCCTTTTTAATGAGAAAGCAGGGTCATATTTAGACACTATGCCTATCAAGAAACGCAATAGCCTGAAAGTCAGACTTATAAAACATCTTTACCAGGAAGGAAAAAAATCGATCCCGGAACTCTGTCACCACGCCCGGGTCAGCGCCCCCACCCTGAAACGGTTGCTGGATGAACTGATCGAAGAAGGGCTTGTGGAAGAAAAGGGGCTGGGAACCTCGGGAGGCGGACGCCGGCCGTTCATGTATGGTCTGAACCCCGACTCCCGCTATATTCTCGGCATTGATATCGCTCGTTTCGAGATCCGGATGGGATTGTTCAACCTGTCGTGCCAGCAGGTGGATGAACTGATCATATTGCCCCAGGGGCTGGAGAACTGTACCGATGTGATCGGTCTGCTTAAAGCCCAGATCAACACCCTGTTACACGAAAAAAAGATCAAACGGGATAAGATTCTCGGTATCGGGATCGCTTTTCCGGGCCTGATCGACCTGAAAACCGGCATCAGCTATACCTATTTTCATAAAGAAGGGGTGCCGGCCACGCGGCTTTTCGAGAAGGAGCTGAAGCTTCCCGCCTTCATTGAACACGATACCCGGGCCATGGCATTGGGTGAGTTGATGTTCGGTATGGCAAAAGGCAAGAAAAATGTGCTCTGTCTTAATATCGGCGTGGGCATCGGGCTGAGCATGATCCTCAACGGAAGGGTATAGGCACCTGTGTTTCTGCGGAAAGATCGGCTGCCTGGAAACGGTGGCTTCGGGCAGGACCCTGATCAGCAAGGCCAAAGAAGACCTGGGCCATGGAACAAAATCGCTGCTTCACCAACTGACAGCCGAAGATCTCACCAAAATCAGTCTGCCCCTCATCCTTGAGGCGGCCGAAGCCGGCGACCAATACGCCATCGGGCTGATCTCCGAGTCGGGGATGCGGCTGGGTAAAGGGATCTCCACCCTTATCCACCTCTTCAACCCTGAGCTCATCATCCTGGGCGGAGAGATGTCGAAAGCCAGGTATATTCTGCTGGACCCCATCCAGCAAAACCTGAACAAATACTGCATTCCCCGTATCCGGCAGGATGCCGATGTGGTCATCTCCGAACTCGGGCCGGATGCCGGTCTCATGGGAACCGTTGCGCTGGTCATGGACCAGGTGTTCGAGCCAAAAAGCTGATCAAACGGTTTTCCTATGAACGATCCCCGGATCCTTCCTTCATTATCCACTTTAACCCTGGCATTATGAGATCCATCAGACGGTTGATCCGGGTCATCACCCCGCTTTTCTTTCCCTGCCTGCTTTTTTCGCAGCAGGTTATCACTCAGCAAACATCTGCAGGGACTTCCCTGCAATTCACCCTCGATAACGGGAGGGTCATCCAAAAGATCGTTTTCGATAATAACGCCCTGGTGGCTGACAGTCTGATCAGCAGGGCTGAACCAACCCGGGAGAAGGATCATGGAAATGGTTCGCTTCCTACTGCTTCCCTTCCCAATTCCATGCTGGAAACCGATGCAGATTTTGAGTTGAATATCGTTTGGACCGACTGGCAGGCTCCCGGTAGAAAAAACAACGGGGATAACCCGGTTACTTTCGGCAAAAAGGATTTCCGGCTGATGAAACACAATATCAGGGAAGATAAGGATGGCTCGAAAGAAATCCTGTTCACCCTGGTTTCCGGAGAAACTGCACTCCAGGTCACCCTTATCTACCGTCTCTCACCCGGGGATTTCTATTCCCGGAGAAAAGTGGCTGTTTGTGATACGTTTCAAAGCGTTCATTTTCTGCAGACCATTAGTGCCCGGAAAGGGAGAGCGGTATTGCTGAGTCCCGGTGACGATCCTACCCACCGTCTGATCCTGCTGAACCCCGGTGGTTTCGGGCAGCCTGCGGCTTTCCGGACCGGTAAGGCCGGTGCTTTCACGGGGTTGGAATACCCGGCTTCCCGGAATAAAGTAAGCCCTGACAACAACCAGCTCATCCTTGACTTCAGCCTGGACTATGGGGAAAAGCTGAGCGCAACACCCATTGAAAGCGAGTGGGTGGTTGAAGCACTGACCCCGGGCAGCAGCGTCGAAAGCTGGTTTTTCGACTATGTAAAAGACATACGTGTGGCCCCTGCTGAACCATTTACCCTCTACAATAGCTGGTATGACCTGCGTTCGCCGGAATACCCCCGTGTAGAGCCCGTCAATGTGATGAACCAGGAAAATGTCTTCCGCATTATCGACCTTTTCAGGAAAAACATGATCGACAAGCACCATATTCATATGGATGCCTTTGTGCTGGACGATGGCTGGGATATATACCAGAGCGACTGGGTACTTCGTAAAGAGACCTTTCCCAATGGCCTGAAACCATTGGCAGACAAGCTGAAGACCCTCGGCGCCGGGCTGGGTGTCTGGTTCGGGCCCACCGGAGGCTATTCTTTCCGCATGAAACGGGTCGACTGGATGAAGGAACACGGGTACGAGGTTGTAGGTAAAGGAAGGGATTATTCCATGCTTTGCCTGGGAGGGAAAAACTACAGCGCCCTGTTTGAAAAAAGGGTTAGCGATATGGTTGTAAATGAGGGTGTTTCCTATTTCAAATGGGATGGTATACAGTTTTCCTGCAGTGAGCCCGATCATGGCCATCCGGTGGGGATTTACTCCCGCCGCGCCATACTCGAATCCCTGATCCACAAATGCCGGGCAGTGCGTAAACTCAACCCGGCGACCTATCTGAACATCACCTCCGGCACCTGGCTCAGTCCCTGGTGGGTAAAATACGCCAACCAGATCTGGATGGACGGGGGCGACTATGGCTTTGCCGATGTCCCTTCCATCAATATGAGAGATGCCGCTATCACATACCGCGATTTCGTGCTGTACGATGATTTTACAAACAAGGGCCTCTGGTTCCCTGTGGCCAACCTCATGACCCACGGCATCATCAAAGGGAACCTTGAGAATGTTGGCGGGGGAAATGACCCGATCGACAAGTTCACCAATGATGCTGTGCTGTATTTCGCCAGGGGGATCAGCATGTTTGAACTGTATATTTCTCCTGACCTGCTCAGTGACCAGGAATGGGATGTGCTGGGCGATGCCATTAACTGGGCCAAAGAAAAAAAAGACATCCTGGCCAAGACCTTTATGATCGGTGGGAACCCGACAAAAGGGGAATGTTACGGATATGTTCATTTCAAGGACGATCAGGGCATACTTGGTGTGAGAAACCCCGTGGCTGATCCTTCGCGGATCATGATCCCGCTGGATGCCGCATATGGGCTGGCCCCCGGCGCCTCCGGCCTGGTGGTTGAAGCAGTCTATCCCTATCGTTATATTTTCCCCCGGCTTTTCAGGGCAGGCGATTCAGTGGACGTAGCCCTGGATGGTTTTGAGACCGCCATCCTGGAGGTGTATCCGATGCCGATGGCCGGCAGCCCTCTTCCTGCAGGTGTCAGATTTGAGCTGGAGCCTGATTCAGCGAATGATTGGACAATGAACATCTATTTTCCCAGCCCCCATGCTGTTTTCCTGAACCCAGCATCAGTGACCTCCATGAAAAGGGAAGGTCAGCCGCTGAACTCCCTGAAAGACCTGCCAATGCCCAGGCTTGCCGCACCTGCCCGACTCGTCTCAGCCACTGCCATAGGAGGCGGAGATCCATTCAACGGAATAACGGTGGCTATTGCGGATAATGCCACCGGAGCAAAGATCTCCTGCTTGCTGAAACCGGCACCCGGATATAAAGGCAAAGACCTTCCGGTACTGACCGGGCTGGTAGACGGAAAAGAAACCGTCCTTCAGGTTGAAAAAGAAAAAGGGAGCTGGTACTGGGTCACAATGCCCTTATCCCCAGGTGAACACGTGGTTCGTCTGAGCCAGGTGAAAGGCATAGTATCAGAGAATTGGGAAGGTACTTATTCAGTATGGGTGATGGTGCAAACTCATTCTGAACCCATCAGGATAACCCTTACATCACCCCTGCCCCGGCCCGTGAAAAGGAGTTTCCCTCCGTTGCCCTTTCCTCCGGGGGTTTCGGTTAAAAATATGAAACTTTCTGAAGGAAATATTAGTCTGTCACCAAAGAACTGATAATACCATGAACAGAACCCTTTTCCCTTCCGTCTTTCTATGTCTGTTTTCCTTGCTTGCATACTGCCAGTCTCCCTCCGGCTGGGAAGATCCTTCCAGACCGTCCTTCAACACTGAGGCCCCGCATGTTTTCAGGGTGCCTTGTGATTATCCTGCTACCGCCCAAAAGGGCAACCGGGTTCAATCGCCCTGGTACCAGCTGCTGAACGGAAAATGGAAATTCAACTATGCCGATAATCCTGATAAAAGGCCAAAGGACTTCTTCCAAACCAGCTATGATATCTCTGACTGGAAAGAAGTTGATGTTCCCATCACCTTCGAAGTACACGGTTACAGCTACCCCATTTATGTGAACATCCCCTACGAATGGACAAAAAATCCCGATCCTCCGCATGTCCCCCATGATTATAACCCGGTTTTTTCCTTAAAGCGATCATTCTCAATACCAGAAAGCTGGAATGGAAGGGAGGTCTTCCTTCATTTCGGGGCGGTTAAATCATTCTTTTATCTTTGGATAAACGGGAAATACGCAGGTTTTAGCAAAGATGCCAGGACCCCGGCCGAATTCAACATTACTTCCTACCTGAATAAAGGCAGCAATGAGCTGGCCGTTGAGATCTACCGCTGGTCGGACGGGTCCTACCTGGAATGCCAGGATATGTGGCGGATGAGCGGTATCAACAGGGATGTGTATCTTTATTCCACTCCAAAAACCTTTATTGAAGACTTTTATATACAGGCTGATGCTGATTTCACCCAGAGTTCCGGTAAATGTAAAGTCCTCATCTATCCTGAATTACAGGAAAATCAACAAACCCTGACAGCTGAGACTTTTCTTTATGAAATTGAAAACCCTGACTCACCGCTGATTGCTGCAACTCAGCCAATTATTACGGCCAATCAGAAAAAAACCTTTCAGAAAGGAATAAAAGAAAGTTTTGATCTTGAGATGATCCTTAAAAATGCCAGATTCTGGTCGGCCGAGCTTCCGAACCTGTATACGCTGGTCATCAACCTGAAAGATGAGAACGGGAAGCTGCTGGAATCCCTCAGGAGCACGGTCGGGTTCCGAACGGTAGCTATCGTTGACGGGCAGTTGCTGGTGAATGGCAAGCCCATCCTGATCAAAGGTGTGAACCGGCATGAACATGATCCCCTGACAGGTCATGTCATATCTAAAGAACGGATGGAACAGGATGTAAGGCTGATGAAAGAATGCAACATCAACACTGTCAGGACCTGCCATTACCCCGATGACCCATACTGGTATGAACTCTGCGACAAATACGGCCTGTATGTGATCGATGAGGCCAATATCGAATCGCACGGGATGGGCTATACCCCTGAACGTACCCTGGGTAATAACCCGGCCTGGTGGGAAGCCCACAAAGACAGGATGCTCCGGATGATCGGGCGTGACAAGAATCACCCCTCGGTTATCATCTGGTCGATGGGGAATGAAGCCGGCAACGGGATCAATTTTGTGAGGCTGTATGACCTGGTGAAAAAGAACCCATACAGCCGCCCGGTTTGGTATGAAAGAGCCGAACAGGGCTATAACACTGATATTTTCTGCCCGATGTACTGGGCACCCTGGGATTTAAAGTGGTATGGCTACTCAAAGCAGCTCAGGCCGCTTATCATGTGCGAGTATGCACATGCCATGGGAAACAGTACCGGCAACTTCAAGGATTACTGGAATGAGATTGAAAAGTACCCTCAACTCCAGGGTGGATGCATCTGGGACTGGGTCGATCAGGGCTTGCTTAAAAAAGATGACAAAGGGAAAGAGTTCTTTGCCTATGGAGCCGACTTTGGCCCTTCGGATGTCCCCAGCGACGGCAATTTCAACTGCAACGGGATAGTGGGTCCTGACAGAAAGCCCCATCCGGGCTATTGGGAAGTGAAAAAGGTGTATCAGTCAGTGAAATTCAAAGCTGTTGACCTCAACATGGCTAAAATACTGGTCCAGAACAGGTACTTCTTCTGGAACCTGGATCAGACAGCACTTTCCTGGGAAATACAAGCTAATGGAAAAGTGGTTGATTCAGGAAAATTTCCTTCTTTCACGATACAACCCGGTAAAGACCAGGAATTTACTATCCCTTTCTCCGGAGTAATTCCAAAACTGGGTGCTGAATGCTTTTTGAATGTCTTTTTGTCTTTAACTTCTGATATTGGATTATTGAAAGCGGGAACTCTCATCGCCGGTGAGCAGTTTCTGTTACCCATAAGCCAAAAATTTAATACTGAACCTGTTCTGTCGGCTGATCCGCTGCAATTCAAAGAAACATCGGTATCCCTTCAATTTTGGTCACCATTTATTTCTTTA
Source organism: Bacteroidota bacterium (assembly GCA_026391855.1). Lineage (GTDB taxonomy): Bacteria > Bacteroidota > Bacteroidia > Bacteroidales > CAIXZF01 > JAKLIX01. The sequence goes on from JAPLDE010000106.1 coordinate 8,984, forward strand.
ACGTTGGATAAAATGTCAGGTGCCCTTTCTTCCTATTCATACATGGGGAAGGAATTGCTGAAAAGGGGACCTTTGCCCAATTTCCGAAGGGCTCCTACCGATAATGACGTTGGGAATGACCTTTATAACAGAGCGAAAGTTTGGTTTGATGCCAGCGAAAACAGGACCTTGCTCTCTGTAAAGACAGACAAATCAAACAAATCCGCCATCAGGGTAACCGTCGTTTATTCTCTTCCGGACGTAACTTCTGAAGAAAGTATTGAATACACCATATATAATTCCGGGTCCCTGGGTATTAAGGTTTCCATGAAGGCAGGAAAAGAAAAACAGCCCGATCTTCTGCGTTTTGGATTGAACTTTCAGCTCAGCGGCGGCCTGGAGAAAGTCACCTGGTTTGGCCGGGGTCCCTGGGAGAATTATTGTGACCGTAAAACCGCCTCTTTTGTGGGAAAGTATCAAAGCACAGTGAGTGATTTCCTTTCACCCTATGTGAGACCTCAGGAAAACGGTTACAGGACTGATGTCCGTTGGGTCGCCTTTGAGGATGAGCAGGGTAACGGGGTAAAGATTGAGGCCGACTCCCTGCTTTCCTTCAGCGCCCTTCATTACACCTATGATGACCTGAAAGGGTTCAAACACGGAGGAAAGCACCCTTCAGATATGATAAAGAGAGATTTTGTGGATTTGAACCTGGATTACGGGCAAATGGGTGTTGGCGGTGACGACAGCTGGGGAGCCAGGGTTCATGAGCAATACTGTCTTCCTTTCAGGGATTATAGTTATTCATTCAGACTGGTTCCTTTCAACAGCAAAGAGAACAGGCAAAAACAAGAAAACCTGAAAAAATTTGAAACCGAAAAATGAACTGTAAAGATGAACGAAAATCTCTTCAACCCGGAATATCTGCCCCGATGGCAGAAAGGATATGAGCCTGATGAATTCCTGACTCACTTTGAGAAGATCCCGTTACGGATTTACCCTGATGCCGGTGAAGCCTCCGTTTTCATTGCCGGTGAAATAGCTACTCTCATCCATAGCCGGCAGGACCAGGGTAAAAACTGTGTACTGGGGCTGGCCACCGGATCCACCCCGGTAAAGATCTATGATGAACTGGTGAGGCTTCACCGGGAAGAAGGGCTGAGTTTCCGGAATGTGATCACCTTTAACCTGGATGAGTATTACCCTATGGATCCTCGGTCGGTTCAGAGTTACCACCGGTTTATGCATGAGTACCTTTTTGATCATATTGACATCCTTCCTGAGAATATCCATATCCCCGACGGGCGGCTGAAAAAAGAAGAGGTATGGGAGTACTGCCGGCAATATGACCGGCAGATCCGGGAAGCCGGGGGTATCGACCTGCAACTGCTGGGTATCGGCCGTACCGGTCATATCGGTTTCAACGAGCCGGGTACGCCGGTGAATGCCTCCACCAGGCTGGTGACCCTTGACCATATCACCATCAGCGATGCTGCCAGCGACTTTTTCGGGGAAGAAAATGTTCCCCGTATGGCCATCACCATGGGGACCGGGACCATCCTCCGTTCGAAGAAGATCATTTTACTGGCCTGGGGTGAAGGGAAGGCTGCCACCATGCAAAAGGCTGTCGAAGAACCTGTCAGCGACCTTCTGCCCGCTTCTTTCCTTCAAAATCATCCGGACACCCTTATTTTGCTGGATACGGCTGCCTCTGCCGAACTGGTCCGCATTAAAACACCCTGGCTGCTGGGCCCCTGTGAATGGGACGATACGCTTGTCCGCAAGGCTGTAGTCTGGCTATGTCAGAAAGTGTCGAAACCCATACTGAAGCTTACCGACAGGGATTATAATGATAACGGGCTGGCAGAGCTGGTAACCGAACTCGGGCCCGATAACAAGATCAACATCAGGATCTTCAACGAATTGCAACATACTATCACGGGCTGGCCGGGAGGTAAACCCAATGCCGACGATACCACCCGCCCTGAAAGAGCCCTGCCTTATCCCAAGACCGTCCTCGTTTTCAGCCCCCACCCCGATGATGACGTCATCAGCATGGGCGGAACCCTGGCAAGGCTCGTCCAGCAAGGCCACCAGGTCCATACCGTGTATCAGACTTCCGGCAGTATTGCCGTGTTTGATGACGATGTGCTGAGATACCTTGATTTTGTTAATGGCTATTCAGCCATCTTCAACAACGAAATATCCGGCTCCGGGGAGATCTATGACAACGTTAAAAGCCTGCTGGGGAATAAACAACCCGGCCAGGTGGATACGCCGGAAGTTATCGAAATGAAAACCGCAATCCGGCGGGGTGAGGCCAGGGCAGCCTGTCGCTTCATCGGGATCCCGGATTCACAGGTCCATTTCCTTAACCTGCCTTTTTACAATACCGGCTCGGTGAAGAAAAACCCGGTGGGTGAAGAAGACATCCGCCTGACCGTCGAGATCCTTCAACAGATCAAACCCCACCAGATCTATGCGGCAGGCGATCTTTCAGACCCGCACGGCACCCACCGCGTATGCCTGGATGCCATCTTCAGGGCGATTGAAAGACTGAAACAGGAGGAATGGCTGGCCGGTTGCCGGATTTGGCTATACCGCGGAGCCTGGCAGGAATGGGATCTCGACCAGGTAGCCATGGCCGTACCACTCAGTCCGGAAGAAGTCCATATCAAAAGAAACGCAATATTCAAACACCAGTCGCAGAAAGACCGTCCGTTGTTTCCCGGTATCGATACCCGGGAATTCTGGCAGCGGGCCGAAGAAAGGAACCATGCAACGGCCGTTTTGTACGACAAACTGGGAATGGCTGAATATCAGGCTATTGAAGTATTTGTCAGAATCCAGTGATCATTCTGAATCCATTATCAATCACCTTATAAAAAAGACCCTTATGACATCAACCTACAACCGGAAAAACTATCTTCTTTCCATTACGATTATTGGTGTATTGTTTTTTATCTTCGGCTTTGTTACCTGGCTGAACGGAATACTGATCCCCTATCTGAAAATCGCCTGTGAGCTCAGTAATTTCCAGGCGCTTTTCGTCGCTTTTTCTTTCTATATCTCTTATACAATTATGGCCCTGCCTTCCTCCTGGGTACTTAAAAAGACAGGGTTTAAAAATGGTATGATGGTCGGATTATGGGTGATGGCGTTAGGTACACTATGCTTCATCCCGGCAGCTATGACCCGTACCTATGGAATCTTCCTGACAGGTCTCTTTATCATGGGAACCGGGCTGGCCATCCTTCAGACTGCCTCCAATCCCTACGTTACCATCATCGGGCCCAGGGAAAGCGCCGCCAAACGGATCAGCATCATGGGTATCTGTAATAAAGTGGCCGGCGCTGTAGCACCACTGATCCTGGCCTATTTTATCCTCAGCGATGGTGACGCCCTGGTGGACCAGCTGAAAACCCTTGACCCCAGTCAGAAGACACTATTGCTCGACAACCTGGCTGCCAGGGTCATTGCTCCTTACCTGGTTATGACAGTCATACTGGTTTTGCTCGGACTGTTCATCCGGTTTACACCACTACCTGAAGTTGAAGCAGAGCCGGAAGAAGAAGCCGAAACCCCGAACGGGGTGGTTAAGAAGAACATCTTCCAGTTCCCCCATCTCATCCTGGGTGTGGTTGCCCTGTTCTTTTATGTCGGAGCTGAGGTAGTTGCCGGGGATACCATCATCCGCTATGGTATATCGCTTGGAATACCCATTTCAACGGCGAAAGCTTTTACAACCTATACTCTCTTTGCCATGGTAGTAGGTTATTCTTTAGGGATCCTGCTCATCCCGAAGGTGATCTCACAACGTTTTGCGCTTCAATGTTCGGCCGGCCTTGGAATCGTATTGTCGATACTGGCTTTGATGTTTCCGGGGACCACGTCGGTAGCCTTTATCGCTATCCTTGGACTGGCTAATGCACTGGTATGGCCGGCCATCTGGCCGTTAGCCATCCACAACCTGGGCCGTTTCATCAAAACAGGTTCTGCACTGCTGATTATGGCCATAGCCGGCGGAGCCCTGTTACCGCTCCTCTGGGGCAAAATGGCCGATATGTATTCCTCACAGATGGCTTATATCATACTGATCCCCTGCTACCTGGTCATCTTCTTTTATGCTACCTGGTGGTATAGGCTGCGGTCCTGGACCAAGTCTAATTAATTAATAACCAATTACTTATCAAAGGTCTTTTACCACAAAGGCGAATTAAGTACTCTTCAAAAGAACACAAAGAAAGTAATAATGAATATTGAAGAAATTTTTAAAATGTCCTTACCTACTTAAAGCTATCGAATTGTAAGTTAGGTTTACTGGTAAACTTTAATGTTCGGCATCTGAAAGAAGGAATTAAAAGACTAATACGCTGATCTTCGTGACCCTTTGAGTTGTACTTTGCTGCCTTTGTGATTAAAAAAATAAGATCAGAACTCCTTACTCCACGCAGTCAGAACGAGCGGAAATTTTAAAAATCATTGTTAACTGAGTTCCTGGAAATTGTGTTTCAGTTTCATTTAACAATTTCGCCAATTCAAAAGTAGCTTTATTAAATCTTTGAGCGGAT
>JAPLDE010000208.1 GCA_026391855.1 Bacteroidota bacterium
TTTTGGACGACACAATATGGTATGCTTCCTTTTTGTTTTTAATATCCCTTCAATATATAATTCAACAGGTCATTGTTAACAAATTAAAAGTCTGCTTTTTATAGATGGCAAAATGTAAGGTTTTATCCCGTTTATAGTATAAACAGAATTTAACTGGTAGAACTGACGATAATTCGAATCCAATAGAAAGAGTTAGCAAAAATGGAGAAGATTTTAATATTCATGGAAGACATGATATTAAACCAAAATATCCTGAAGGAACAATAACAATGAAATTTGAACCCGGAAAGGATGAAAATGGTAATTATAAAACAGGTACCTATGAAATTGGAATTATTGATAGGGTAGGGAATGAAATCAAGATGATAAGTCGGACAACGAATGAACCTGGAAGCATTTCTACTGATTTTAATTTAAAAAATGGAGAAATGATTTATACTAAGGAGCCCACAGGAAATTCACGAATATCTGCAACCAAAAAGCTTCCCACAGACAATAATAATCCTTAAAGAGATGAAGTTTTCGATATTAGTTTGGACACTAACTCTATTATTAGTACAGATAATCTTTCAATCTGATTCAAATTCAATACGTTGGAGTGAAAATTATAAATTATCTTGGGATGATTTTAAAGGAAACGCTAACTTAGCTGATAGTGTTGCTGCACTTTCAAATATTGTTACTTTAAAAGAATTTGAAAGAACTGATTATAAATTAATTATTAAAATTCAGGTTGAATTTAATAGAAGTAATTCTTGGGTAAAACCTGAAAAAAAAATGTCTACTTGGTTACTAATACATGAACAAGGACACTTTAATTTATGTGAATTATTAGCAAGAAGAATGCGTAAGAGAATTGTTGATTCAAAATTCATTGAACGAAAATATAAATCAGAAATTGATAAATTGTTTAAAGAATTTGAACGAGAATCAGATGCACAAAATGAATTATATGATAAGGAAACAAATTATTCTAAAGATACTACAACTCAGACTAAATGGTTGTTATATATTGATACAGAATTATTAAGGTATAACGGATATACAAATGTTGTAATTGTAAAATACTTAAATGTTAAATGATCATTCGAGGTATTTAGATAATTACTATTGTTATTAGAGGTTTCCTGAAGGTAATACTTGTGGTATATTTGTGAGCCCACGGTCTGATGCATCTTGATAAAGATAGAAAGAATATTTATAGCAAGTTTTGGGGCAGAATTTCTTCCAGGCGCTGAATTGAATGATTTGGTATGCGAGAGAGTACTATTGTGAGCCATTCAAGAGGATCGATTTCATTTTTCTTGCAGTTTCCAAAAAAGCTGTACATCATGGGTGCACGCTATGCTGCTTCAGCGGAACCGGCGAACAAATGGCTTCACCTAACATATTGGTAATTCTGCAACAAAAGTTGAACCTCTTCTTTCACCTTTTAATAATGCAACACCGAATAGTAATGGGATCGGTGGTTCAGTCAATAATGTCTATCTTTACGACAGTTTATACAGACTTAGGACATCAAGCGGAACATCTGTGCTTACATCGAATACTTATAACTACTCCCTGCAAATGAGCTTGTCAAAATCAGGAAGGATTTTGGAAAAGAATCAAACAGCCACAGTAAATAATGTTTCTATTCCTAATCTGGCCTATGATTTGTTATACTCATATAAAGGAACCAAACCTCATGCGGCATCCTCAATAGGAAGAGAAAATATGCTTTACGACAGAAACGGTAACCTTCTGAGTAGCAGAGATACCATATCAGGCGCTATGAAATACCAGAGTTGGGATGAAGAAAACCGCATGAAATTAATCACAGACCATAATAATATGGGTTATTACCTATATGATGGCGGAGGTGAAAGAACATTGAAAATAAAAGGCGAATTCACTATTCTAACAAATAGTGGACCAGTGACATGGAGTTGTTATTTATCAAACAGGCAGGTTTTATATGTTAATCCATATTTGGTTATCAACAATCTTCAATACACCAAGCATTATTACATAGAAAACCATCGAATTATCAGTAAATTAGGAGGCGGGTTTCAGTTAGAACCTGTATCTTTATTTTCTATGACTTATGGCTTCCAAAGACAAAATGCTTCTGAATACCTTAAGAAAAAGCATGAAGATGAAGGTATGGTTTATCGCGATATAAACGGATGTGGTTATCCTGATACTTTGCAATTTAGTTCAAAGTTATATAGTTTTTTAAGCGGTCAACCCAATTTGAATGGATCAGAACAAGCCATTTATTTTTATCACAGTGACCATTTAGGCAGTACTTCCTATATAACAGATATTGCAGGTTACCCTTACCAACATATTGATTATTTGCCATTTGGAGAGATCTTATTAGAGGAAAGGGTTCAGACTGTGGTCCCACCTTCTCTGACATTTTATACTCCTTATAAATTCAACTGTAAAGAAATGGATGATGAGAGTGGATTGTATTATTACGGAGCACGGTATTATGACCCGAAGTCATCTGTTTTCTTGGGAGTTGACCCCTTGGCTGATAAATATCCAGGTTGGTCACCGTACACTTATACCCTTGATAATCCTATAAGATTTATTGATCCTGATGGAAAAGGTCCAGGTGATCTATTTTCAACAACTACGAATGCAGCACATGATTGGGGAAAAACTTATAATGGAACGTCAATTTTAAAGGGAAAAGAATATGGTTCAAAGATTTATGTTGTATTCAAAGATGGGAGTAGATTATATAGTTATACTCCTGCGAAACCTGGTAAACATGATGAAACAAGCACAGGGAAAGATCCCCACAATGGCATTGTAGTTGCGGATATACACTCTCACGGTAAATATGAGAAGGGCATGCTAAATAATGTGTTCTCAGATACGGATAAGAAAGATAATGAAAAGAAAAAATTGGATGGTTTCTTAACGACTCCTGACGGTTCATTAAAAAAGTATGATGTTGAAACAAAAACCGAGACAACATTAGCAACAGATTTACCTTATGATCCCAAAAATCCATCAGTCAAAGATCCAAAACCACCACGAATTCCTATTAGAAGTAAGGAAGGGAAGCCTGTATACAATATAAAACCTGAGGCCTGGGGAAATTGAGAATTATGTGCAAATATTTATAATTATCTCATTGACAATAATATGAAATTAAAATCAAAAATTATTATTATAATAATAAGTTCAATTGTTCTTATTGTTTTTGGAATAACCAGTGTTAATTATTTAAGAAAAGAGGAAGTTTTATTTAATAGCGATCCAGAAATTGATGGTTATGTACCAGATAAGACTACCGCAATTAAAATTGCAGAAACTATTTGGTTACCTATTTACGGTAAAGCCATTTATGAACATAAACCTTTTACAGCAGTCCTGGTTAATGGAAATGTATGGAGAATTACAGGTACGGTACACAGTGAAAAGGGTGGAGCACCAATTGCAGAGATTCAAAAATCTGACTGTCGAATATTATTGATATCACATGGGAAGTGAATTAGGTAATCATGAAATAGTAAGTAGGCTATAGTATTACGGGGCAAGGTATTATAATGCCAAGAGGAGTATTTGGTTGGGAGTGGATCCGATGGGTGACAAGTATCCTGGCTTAAGTCCTTTTACTTTTTGTGCCAATAATCCTGTGATTTTAGTGGATCCTGACGGAAGAAGTTCTGGTTGGTTTGACGATGGAAGCGGGACACCCTCAGAAGGATATGACACGTCTAAATATTAATGGGAAATACTTGGGGAATCGTGGCAAAGGTTATGATTCACAAACGGGACAACCCATCAATCAATATAATTCAGATGGTACCATTACACCTATTCCTTCAACCTTACCAACGACCGAAATTAAGGCAGATGACCCATACTCTAATTCAAGGGTACTTTGTGGTGATGACAAGGGAATGGGACCATGGACTGGACCTGCTAATGGTTCAATTGAAATCGGTGTTTCAGGAGCAGCGATTTTTGGGGGTGGAATATCATTGGGATTAGCATGGGATAGTAAAGGAGGTGGGTCATTGCAGTTAAACATTGATCAATCTGGCGGGTTTGAGCCTCCATCCATAGGTCTTACTTTTAATACATTTACGCCAACAGATAAATCTTTTTCTGTTAAGGATCTTGCAGGTTCATCAAATAAAACATCTGGTGGAGCATTTATGTTTAATTATGGGGCCGGTTCGAATGTTGATCTTAGACGTGGATTAAGTGGGAATCTATACAAAGAAAGATCTTACGGAATATCCACAGGGATGAAATCTATCTTCCCAGCATCTGGTAAGCAAACAAGATCTACAACATTTCAATTAACCTGGTAATTTTCACTTCAATGTTAAAAAAAGGATTCAAGTATTTTATACTTGCATACATTGTTTTTTTTGTTATTCTGGTGCTTCGTTTAAGATATGTGACTAAGAATAATGCAGAAAAGCCTTCACCAGTTACAGAGGTTCAAAAATATCCCTCATATAAAATTGAAAACACATCAAAATATAAAACAAATCGTGAATTCTTGATTGACATTATTTTACCACATCATTTCAATGGAAAAATAAGGTCAAAATATATTGAGGAAATGAATCACGATGACAAGTGTCTTATAATCGTTACAAGAAACTATTATTTTGATTTACACATCAGAGCTGATTTCGAAGGATGTGATTCGGGTTTGTTTGAATTTGCACGTGAAGGAGATTCTATTTTTAAAAATTCCGGCTCTCTTATTATTTCAATTAAAAGAGGAGTAATAATTAAAAACTTCAACGTTACATTACTCAAAGAATATTGGAAGGCCCCGTACTATAATGAATCCCCTAAGGAAAGTCATTAGTGTTTTAGTTGCAAATTAGAGTGTCTAAATATCACCCTGCATACGCCTGCCTAGTTTTAAAATCCCGGATATAGGCAGAGATAACCTTTAGGATTGTATTTTTCTCTAAATCAGGCAACTGATCAACTTCTTTGAATTGTTTTATCAATTCGGCATCTTTAAGTGTTGCCTGTGCTTTAGCTTCGTTGTTACCGGAGACTAAAAAATCCACACTGGTGCCAAAGAGATCTGCAAGCTTTTTGAGAACATCTGCCGGAGGCTGAACCCCTTTAATTTCGTAACGGGCCATTTGGGTATGGGAGATGGCTATTTGCTTTGCCAGTTCTGCCTGGGTAAGGCCTGCTTCTTTTCTGAGTATCTGTATCCGCTCGCCAAGGTTGGTCATAAAACAATCATTAAAGATTAATTATCAACACAAAAGTACCTAAAAAGACGTTGATTCCAGCACATCATACATCTTATTGTTGATAACTTGTTTTAAGTGGTTCTTGCCTGTATCGTCTTTTATGGCTTATTTTGTTCCTAAAAGGCGAATTAAAAATTTATCAACCATGGACATTCCTGATATCAAAAGCCATCTTTCCATAGAAACAGTACTGGCCTATTATGGATTGAGAGCAGATAGAAACAACCGCCTGCTCTGCCCTTTCCACCAGGATAAGACACCCAGTTTGCAGGTTTACCCGCCAACCAACACCTGGACATGCTTCAGTAGTAACTGTGATGCCGGAAGCGGGGATGCTATAGAGTTTATTCAGAAGATTGATAAGCTGTCAAAGCACGATGCATTGCTGAAAGCAACGGAACTAGCCGGGGCCGGTAAGTTACCGGCTGCACCTGTCAAACCAGACGGGGCTACCATGGGGACTGATCTTGCCGGAACCTTTGAAAAGCTTAAGGTCAATCTCTTTAAGAATGACAAAGCTTTGGCTTACCTGAAAGAAAGAGGCTTGGAAGGAGTGGAATGTGGCTACAGTACTGGCAAAGAGATGAAGGGGATGAAGCATTGCATTGTCTTTCCTTTAAAAAATAAGGCCGGAGACGTCGTAAGCCTTTACGGACGTCGCATTTTAAATAATGATACTGCAAAACATTACTACAGTGCCAAAAGACAGGGGCTGTATCCTGGCTATCCTTCATCAGAAGCCAAAACCCTTTTACTTACAGAGGCTGTTATTGATGCGGCAAACCTGATGGCAATGGATAATGGACAATGGATAATTGATAATGAAAATACAGGGATTCTTGCTTGCTATGGCACCAACGGGTTGACAGGGGAACACCTGGAAGCGGTCAAAAGCCTGTCTAAACTGAACGAAGTGATTTTTTGTTACTGTTCAGGTATAACTACAAGAAATTAGTAGCTGAAAGTTTCAGGACGACCTTCAATAGCGAGTTGCAATGAATCAAGGATATTGAAACCCTGTTTTTTAGAGGTAGAGATATAGGAGCGAATCCTCAGGAATATTTCAGCGCCTTTAAATGTTCGAAAACATCCTGATATTTTCTGTTTCAACTTCACCATACGAATGTCTCTCTCAGCCATATTGTTATCAAATGGAACAAGCGGATGGGTTAAAAACTTGAATATTTGGTCCTTTCTTGTTGAAAATGCCTCCAATAACCTCATGGAGTCGGATTTCTTTTTCCTGCCCTTCTTGGGGATAGTGTATTCTGTTGGTTCGGGTACGGGCTCACTTTCAAGTCCGGTTTTTACTATTTCATCACACTGGGAAAAAATTTCCTTGATGTCCTTTCCGGACGGCACAGATGTTTCTTTAATGCCTTTGGCTTTAAGCAGCAAAGCGGCCATCTGTGAAGCCCATTCCCGACCATTCTCTGCCAAAGCCTTCAGTTCTCTCAACAAATGGGCATTGCACAAACCATGACCACATTGTTTGTAATTATCGTAACTGCTAAAACGGTCATGGACAATAACCCCTTTGAAATCCGGCAAAATTCCAATTTCATCCATTGCCTCTTTACCCCGTTTCTCGTGTATAGCATAATGGGTGAACCAATCATTTGAAGTATCATGAACCCATTTAAGATCAGACTTGCACCTAAGCCCTGACTCATCATGATGGTTTACAGGGCTTGATTTCAGATATTCTTTGATCAGCCTTTCAGTTGCTTCAAGATTATCATAACATTGCTGATTTGCAGCCAATAATGTTCCATCACCTATGTTAAGGTCAAAACAATCATAAAAGAAATCCTGAAGCCGGTCATAGGGTATAAAACCATAGTTATTCAAGTATACTGCCAATGCCTTAATCCTGTTGCCGTATCGAACCTGTGCAGTATTCAAATCATCCCCGATAAAGACCTTCCCGCATCTACATTGTCTTTCTTCAATCTGATATTCCGTGACCTCAATCAGCTTTTCCGGTAAGTCAAATACTTGCCTTTAATGGATCGCGATCAAATCTTGTTTGGACAAATCTCTTCCACAATTGCATTTTCCATCAACAGTGCGATTAATAATCTTGTCAGGTTTTTCAACCATCTTCAGAGTTGTTCCTTTGTGCCCTGGCTGCGCTCCATGCTTTTTTTCACTCTTCTCACGATTATTTTGAATTGGCTTGCGAAATACGTCAGTTGATGAAGGCTTATGACTATTGGTACTATTCTTTTTCAATTGCTGTTCTAACTCTTTCAATTGCTGTTCTAGCTCAACAATCCTATCCTGTTGTATTTTATACTCAAAGAAAACAGGTTTGCGAAAAATCAAGCCTGAATTAATTGGAAATTATCAGTCATTAAGGTCTCCAATTCAACTCTATATTTATTGAGATTTTTGAAGAATTGAAGACAATGTTCTCGAAAGACAGCATATTTCTCGTAATACTTATTATAAGTGACATTTTTCTTAAAAAACTTCCATAAACGCTCAATAACATTGAGATTAGGGCTATACGGTGGTAAAAACATCAATCTTATTCTTGTATTCTTCTCTACAAATTCCTGAACCATACGAGACCTATAGTATCTTGCATTATCGAGTATTATATATATCACGCCCAATGGCTGTTTCCGCAGGATTTCTTCAAGTAAGCTTACTGTAGACTGTGCATTTATTGAATCCGCTTCTTGTATGACCGCCGAATGATCATCAATATTATAAGCCCCGTTAAGGTTAAGCCGTGCCCTCCCTGTATTAGATTTCAGAGCCATATCAACCCCCTTCCTAATCCAGCCATAAGCGGGTTGGGAGTTATGTAAGGGGTGTACACCGTCCATGAAATAAATTTTATCGTTCTCCTCCTTCTTCTCATTAAGCGTATTGTAGGTTTCAATGAATTTAAGCTGGGCTTCAATATTAGCTTTGCCAGGAATGTGTTTAGGCTTTTTGTAACTAAAATTCAGATGGTGCAAAAGACTTATCATCCCTTTTACAGTGTACACAACCTTGAAAATTTCTTCCACGTATGAACAAATTTCCTTTGCAGTCAAATAGACATTTTCTTCCAAATGCTGCGTAAGTTCTTGTTGTTCCTTAAGGGTAAGTTTACATGTACCACCAATGAAATCATCAGAGATTAAACAACCTAACCCCCTTTCCTCATATTTCCTGTGCCATCTGCGTATTGTTGAATCATCTAATAATAAGACCTCTGCAATGTGTTCGTATGTGTATCCTGTATTGAGCATAAGGATAGCTTTGATGCGATCCTTTACACTCGCATCAACTTGGCGATGAAGTTCCCGATATAATTTGACTTGTTGTTTTGTAAGAAAGTCGCTCATTACACACAAAAATAATATCAAGTAACCCTAACATTATATCAAGGAATAATTTATTTTTGAACATCATTTTGTTAATTCTTCGCAAAGCAGTTCAGACTCAGTATAACTATCAGGAGCAAATCCTTTACCTGCTGCTGTAATCTAAGCCAGTCCTCTTCTTTTACCAGTATATATCCTTTGGGCACTTTCATCACTACAAGTATCGGAAATTTTGTACCCCTTTGTCAAAAAAAGTTTTCAGCAGTCAAAATCATTTTTTTGAAAATGTTATCTTTGGTCTGTTAATTCGTTCATAACACCTGAACAGTAACGATTTTTTTCTTTGACGGTGACCAGGCTGGAAATCTGGCTGTTGAAAAACTTTCCAGGGCTTTGCATGAATTGTTGCCTGAAATACATATCAGTCGGGTTATTACTCCGGAAGGGGAAGACATTAACTCCCTGTTGGTGAACTATGGCTGTGAAGCAATCAAAGAGCTGATATCTGAGCGTGATTTTTTATTTTCAACTGAAACTGATTCAAATAAAAGTAAAAGAACTGATAATCAAAATGTTTCAGTGTTAGAAAGGGCATTAAACACATCCAATCCGGAGCTGATCACTTACCAGAGCGGAGTACTGGAATTTTTACTGCTGGGTGGGTTGAACCTGCAGGGTGTGGACCGGTTGAAGGTAACCGTGAAGGTCAGCCGTAGTGACTCAGCCGATCCGCTTCACTCCATACGCCACAGCCTGGACCTTTACCATGCCGATTACCTGGAACGGTTTATCATAAAAGCTGCCGAACAACTGGAAACGGGAACCGGGTTGTTAAGGCGTGCCCTGGCAGAACTTACCGGGGAACTGGAAAAATACCGCTTCTCCAGGATAGAGAACCTCAGATCCAAACGCCCCCAGGTGAGGGAACTGAGTGAAGAGCGCCGGAAAAAAGCGGTCGCTTATCTGAAATCCCCGGACCTTCTCAAACGCACCAACCAGGACATTGGCCGCACGGGTGTTGTTGGAGAAGAAACCAACCGGCTGCTGATGTACCTGGTCTTTACTTCAAGGCTTAGGGAACAGCCCCTTCATATCATCAGCCTGGGCAGCTCCGGAACAGGTAAAACTTACCTTCAGGAGAAGATATCGGAACTGATCCCCGAAACTGACAAACTGGAAATCACCATACTCTCTGAAAATGCCTTCTATTACTTTGGGCAGAAGGAGCTAAAACATAAGCTGGTATTGATAGAAGACCTGGACGGGGCTATGGATGTACTCTACCCACTGCGGGAACTGCAGACCAAACGCCGCATCAGCAAGACCATCCCGGTGAAGGACAGCAAGGGGAACCTGAAGACCATAACCCTGCACGTTGAAGGGCCGATCAGCCTGGCCGGTACAACTACAAAAGAACGTTTGTATGAGGACAATGCCAACCGTTCGCTGCTTATCTACCTGGACAACAGCCCTTCACACAGGGAAGCCGTGATGGACTATCAGCGTCGTGTTTCTGCCGGCAAGGTGGACAGCCGTAAGGAAGTGTACCTGAAGGAATTTTTTAAAGACATGCAAAGCCTGCTGCGATCGGTAAAGGTGCGTAACCCTTATGCCGAGTACCTGAAGCTGCCGGACTCGGTCTTTAAACCCCTTCGTACCCATGCCCATTACCTTCAGTTCATCGAGCTGGTTACTTTCTATCACCAGTACCAAAGGGATCTGAAAAGCGATGGTTACGGGGCGCCTTACATAGAGACCACCATAGAAGACATTGAAGCCGCAAATGAGTTATTGAAGGACATATTACTGGCAAAGAGTGATGAGTTGCCCAGGGCCCATAGGGATTTCTTTGAAGGGATAAAATATTACCTTAAATCCACTGCACAGGAGAGCTTTTATGCACGGGACATACGCTCGCGGCTAAGGATGAACCCCATGAGCGTAAACCGTTATATCCATGAGCTGGAAGCCCGCGGGTATGTAAAGCGTAGCGGTGGCAACCGCAAGAGCGGGTACGAGTTCACCGTTGGACAATGGCATGAATACGACAAGCTGCAAAACTCCATGCTCCTGATGCACCAGATTGTTGAAGATCTTAAGTGTAGCAAGTATAACAAGTCAGTACAATCAGGGGGTGTTATACTTAAACCTTCTGAAAGTCTTGCCAGATAAGGAAAGTTAAGTATAACAGTTATACTTCGGAAATCACGGGCGGCCCCTGTTTCTTCTTTTTCACATGAACACTCCTAAAACATCATTCTTTTGTATACTGATCCACGGCTTTGAAGGCTGGATGCGCTCATTGGGTTATGCCCCATCAACGGTTTACGGCAGTGTAAGGTTTACGGAGGAGTTTTTAGCCTTTTTGGAAAAGCAGCAGGTGGAAAGTCTTGATGGCATTGGCCAGGGGCATATTGAAAGCTATGATCTCTACCTCACTCAAAGGCCAAACCTCAAAAACAAGGGGGCATTATCTATAAGTTCCATCACTTCCAACCTGAACGGGGTACGCCGTTTTGGGCGTTATTTAAGAGAAACCGGAAAATACAGTCTTGAAGTTAATGTAAGTCTGCCTAAGGCTCAGCGCAAACCGGAAAGAATGATACTGGGTCTCTCTGAGATCCGCTCACTTTACCGTGCCACCGATGAATCTGCCCTGGGCATACGGGACAGGGCCATGCTGGGAATTTACTACGGCTGCGGTCTTCGCAGAAGCGAGGGCGTGGCTTTGGAACTGCAGGATGTGGACCTGCACCGCAGTATGCTCTTTGTCAGGTGTGGCAAAGGGTACAGTGAGCGTTACATCCCTTTCAGTGAAGCCATAAAGAGGGATTTTATAGCCTGGCTGACTGTGCGTGGCCAAATACTTTTAAACCCTACAGAAAAAGCCTTTTTGATAGGCGTAACGGGCAAACCTCTGAAAGGGCCATCGGTGATGGAGCGACTAAAAAGTCTTGTTACACAATCCGGACTGGATCCAGCCACAGGACTGCATACCCTCAGACATTCCATTGCCACCCACCTGTTAAAAGGGGGGATGACCCTGGAGAATGTCAGTCGTTTCCTGGGTCACCGAAGCCTGGAGAGCACCCAAATCTATACCCACCTGGTCAATGAATCCCCCGGAGAGCTTTAGCAGCTTCCTTCTGCAGAAGGGATACCGCTCAGCAACCATCTGCCAGCATGAACGGTATGCCCTGCAATATCTTGCCTTTATTTCAGGTATGGAACCCCAGGCAGCCACTTACAACGATGTGCTGGCCTTTGCAGAAACCCTTCGCCTGGAAGGCAACAGCGTGAATCTGATTAACCGAAAGCTCCTGTCCATAAGGCATTACTACAAATACCTACAACACTTTGACCGCTCAGTGCGGAATCCGGCCAGTGGTATCCGTATCCGTGGCAGCAGAAGGAAAGTTGTAGGTGGGCTTATTCCCTTTGAAGAGCTTGAAATCCTATATCAGGATTATGTGGTAACCGATAACCGTAGTTTGCGCAACAAAGCAATCCTGGGGTTGATAATTTACCAGGGACTTACAGCAGATGAGCTCAAGCGTCTTGAGGTTGGGAATCTTAATCTCAGGGAGGGGAAAGTACAGGTACCCGGCAGTCGGCACAGCAATGGCAGGATATTGACACTTATGGCCCATCAGATCCTTGATCTTCAGCAGTATCTGTTAACCGTAAGGCCTGCAATACTTAATGAACCTACTGATCAACTCTTTGTCAGCATGGAAGGCTCACTGAACATCAAAGCCAGTCTGCTTCATCTGTTCAAAGCTTTGAAGAAGCTTAACCCCAGCGTTATTAATGCCGGGTTGATCCGTCAGAGTGTCATTGCCCACTGGCTTAAAAGTAACAACCTGCGGCAAGTACAGTACATAGCAGGACATCGTTACGTAAGTTCCACCGAACGTTACAAAGCCTCCATGCTGGAAGATCTAAAGAAACAACTATCCTTGTTCCATCCCTTGAAAAACGGCTTTGAGTACATTTAATTCAAGTGGTATCACAAATTGTGACACC
The DNA here is from genome assembly GCA_026391855.1 of Bacteroidota bacterium. Taxonomy (GTDB): domain Bacteria; phylum Bacteroidota; class Bacteroidia; order Bacteroidales; family CAIXZF01; genus JAKLIX01. The sequence continues at coordinate 12,590 of JAPLDE010000208.1, forward strand.
CAATTTATATTCATACTTTTGCAACATTAAGTCAATAACAATATGGCAAAGAATAACTTAACCCTGATTCCGGAGGAAAGGATCATTAATAAAATTTACCTTATCAGGGGTCAAAGGGTAATGCTCGACATGGATTTAGCAGAGCTTTATGGGGTAGAAACCAAGCAGTTAAAAAGGGCCGTAAGAAGAAACATAAAAAACTTCCCTCCTGATTTTATGTTCGAATTGAATAAAGAAGAGCTTCAAAATTGGAGGAGCCAGTTTGGCACCTCCAATCGGGAGAAGATGGGTTTACGTATTCCTCCTTTTGCTTTTACCGATTATGGAGTATTAATGCTCTCAAGTGTATTAAACAGCGAACGGGCCTCACAAACCAACATTCTTATCATACGGGTATTCGCCAGAATGAAAGAAATATTAATCAACCATAAAAAGCTGATGGTTGAAATAGAATACATTAAAAACAAGTTATCAAATCATGATGACCAAATAATATTATTGTTTGATTATTTACAGCAACTGGAAGAAACCAAACAACAGGAACTGGATCAGGCCAACAGAAAGAAAATCGGGTTTAAACTACCTGAAAATAAGTAAACTACCCAAAGAGCTTTCCCATTATTGAGGTTATCATACGACCATCATTGGACAGGAAAACAGGCTTTTTCTTTCAATTGAAAAGAAAAAACGTCTATTTTTGAAGGTAATACCGAACCTGAAACACGCCTGATGCCTGCACGCCCGATAACCAAAAACACTTCCCAAACCGCAAACAGACTGTATTACTACGGTGGAGTAGACCCTAAGGCAGATAAATATCCTGGACTGAGTCCGTTTGCGTATTGCATGAATAATCCAGTTCGATTAATCGATCCAGATGGCAGAGAGGGATATGAAATTGACGAAACAACAGGGAAAATCTCACTTGTTGATAGTGAAACTCATTATTTCATGCAAAGCGATAGATCAATTGTTACAATGAACCCCTCTGATAATAAAGACAATCTGCCGGAGGTTGATCAATTAAAAAATGCGAATGGAGTTTCTAAATATGTTACTCATGGGGTAATGGCAGAACCGCAGCCAAATAATGAACAGCAAATATTTTCTTTTATTGATTCAAAGGAAGCTGAGGAATTCTACATGTTTGCTGCTTCAAGTTCTCAAGCAGAATGGGCCTTTGCAGATGTAAAAGAGTACAACGAGTATGGGGCGGTTGGTACAGATTTTAATAGTGATCATACAGGAATCCCAGCCTTTTTTGAAACTTGTTTTGGTGCAAACATAAAGCGAGGCTCTCATTCACATAATGGTGGTGGTGGTGAACCATCGGTGGATTTATGGGATGGAAAGCACAGATATGGAGATCTCAATTCTGCTAGAGACTCAAAATATGATTATGAACGAGAAGTATATGATGTTCCGGGTAGGGCAATCTATAAATATTCGAAGGGAACATATATGGATTGGTTGGGTAATCAAAGTAAACCTTTTGATAAAAGGACGCCTCTATAATTTTAAGAGGGTAGAATAATGGAGATTAATTTTACCAAAGTCGAGTTCTCCCTTACGCAGGTATATAGTTGCTTTGATCGTGCCTTGGCCTTAGCAGCTTGAAAGATGGAATTAAACCCCTCCAAAAACCCGTTGCTAATTTTGAAATGAATACAGTTTATCACTACTTCCCAATGTTCTATAAATGACAAAAGAATTAATATTAAATAGAATTACCTACAACTTTAATAAAGAACCAAAAAGGAAAGGTTAAGAAAAATGAAAAAAATACTAGAAATTATTATTATTATTACTTTATTAATCGTCTGCCAACAAACATTTTGTCAACCGCTTTCGGAAGCATTTAAACTCTCTCTTATCGACAATCTGGATAAAAATTTCTTATGTATGTTGGATAATCATATAAATATTATAAAGGCAGACTCGAATATCCTGAGATTGAAAGATGGACTCCATTTATTTATAATCGCTCCGAAATTCGAATATAATGATGGAATTCCTGATAAGATGATTGACTCTTTGTATCGGGATAATAATTTTCCCCCTTCATTTAATTCACCAGGATACTCTGTTTCTATATTAAGTATTTTAGAATCGTGTCCCGCTATTAGAATATTGAATAATTATCCTATTAAATATGGATATTTTAAGAATGGAATAAGTATTATTATATTATCTAAATTAAGGCTTAATCTTAATACGACCGGCATTGAAAAAATTATTTCTATTGTTCCGGATGAGAGGTTAAGCGGTTATGAAGCACACTCATCATATGTTTATCGAAGTCATGGATTTTACCAAATTATAACCGTACCATTAACACATTGTCATTAATAAAACTTCCAAATGAAGGTTTTAATTTAATGAATTGGTAATATCCGCCCTACCAAGCGCATGTTTTTCAATTTGACCAGGCAGGTTAAGTTTGCCTGAAAAACCGGGAGATATGAAAACCTCGAGATCAGTTTACATGCTGGGTAAAGTTGAAGATTGGAAAAAGAGCGGGCTTTCCATAGGGGAGTTTGCAAGAAAGAAGTAACCCTTTGGTCTGATGGGTCTTGATTTGAGAGAATATACTGGAACTTTTGCTGGTTCAATATTAATGGACCAATGAAAGACATGATGACACCAGAGAGCTGGAGGGAGCAGATGTTACTACTGATCGAGGAGTTCCATTCTTCAGGACTTACACGAAAGGACTTATGTACAAAGAAAGTGCTGGCGACCAATACTTTTTATTACTGGCAACGTAAATATGGGGAACAAGCTCAGGGGATTCTAGAAGGATCATTTGTTTCCGTGAAAACCATAGGCAAACCTGGACTTTCCTATGCGAAATGAACTTTTGTACAGTACACCATCCAAGATATTCATAAGCTTCGATTAATACTTAGCCTCCGCGAAATTCGCTGGGAGCATTTATTTAATAAGAACACGACCGTATTTACCGCATACAAAAGTGAAGCACTGAGCATCAGTAGCACAACCTCTTTTTTAAACCTAATCTTTCCAGGATTCAATTCAAAAGCCAGTACGACTGTACCGGCAATTATTATGAACGAAGCTAATCCTTGAGAAGGAGTGATTATTTCACCAAGGATGAAATAGCTAAGAGCAAAAGCAAAGATCGGGATGGTTTGGTAGAATGGTATAATGAAAGAAGCCTCATCTTTTTGTAAGGCATAGAAATAAAGTAGCACAGCTAAAACCACAACCATGCCATTTAAGGCAAGTACCAAACCTTGCAGAAAGCTTACACTAAAGATGGATGGATGAATGAATATGACTATTGGCAAGGCAATCAAACTAAAGATAGAAGCGAAAATTATTAAAGCTCCAACTTCTCCATTTTCCAAGTAATTGGAAATAAGGTACTTGTCAGTGTGATTGGCACAAGCATATAGTATTGGTCCGATAAGTGCTATTAAAAACCAGTTCATGATCTATTTAGTGTCATGTTTTATCCTTGTCTCCGGGAAGATAATACTATTAATTAGAGTCTGTCTTTAAACTTAAATTGTTGATAATTAGTATAATAAATATAGATTACTGACAAGTTCTTTGATTAAAACGAGTAGTATCTTAGTACCAAAGATACGATATTATGAAGCTATTCAAGGAGTTGACACTAAAATTTGAGAAGACTGATTGGGCAAAGAACCCTGAGTTTTGTGTGTTCGATACTATATTGGATCAGAACCCCAAAATAATTCTGATGATGAAGGACGACATTATTGGAAAAGAACCTGCCTCCAACTTTGGAAGGAAAGACACGCCCAGCGTAGATCAAATTGTGAGGGCGGCTATTTTCAAAGAGATGCGCAATATGGATTATCGGGAACTGGAATATGCACAAAGCGATTCACGAATATGTGCTGCCTTCATCAAGTTAGAAGATCGGACTCCATTCAGCTTTCAGATGTTTCAGAACTACATATCGAGGATTAAACCAGAAACTTTGCACAAAGTATTGGTTGAGATAAATAGGATTGCCATAAGTGAAGGTTTGGAAGATATTGAAAAGGTGGTGCAGGATACTACCGTAATTGAAACCAATATTCATTATCCGACAAATAATTCCCTGGTTTGGGATTGCATCAAGACCAGTACCAGTTTATTGACGAAACTGAAGGAAGAAATTTCTTCGCTCGACTTCATCAATTACACTAAATCCGCCAAGAAGACCTATTTTGAAATTAATGTAACACGTAATAATGAGAAGCGCTATGACCTTTTCTGTAAGCAATTGATACTGTTTACCAAAGTGATCAACCAGACGTCCAATGCTGTAAAAAAAAAGTCCACGAGTATTATCGCAATGGCCATTCAAGACGAGTTATCCCGCCTCTTAATCCTTATGAATCAGGTTTATGACTTTGCTATCAGAAAGGAAGTACTGGGAGAAAAAGTACCAAATGACGAGAAGATTTATTCAATCTATGAACAACATACCGATATTATAGTGAAGGGTGCACGGGAAGTGCAATTTGGGCACAAGGTGAACCTAGCAACAGGAGCAAGCAATCTGGTTCTGGATTGCCAGATTTTAAAGGGTAACCCAGCCGACAAATCCTTATTTATGCCAACACTTGAACGTATCATTGACAACTATGACATTGTACCAAGAGATAGCGCCACCGACGGAGGATATGCCAGCTTGCAGAATCTTCAATCAGCAAAGAAAGCAGGGATCTCCAACATCGTTTTTAACAAAACCGTCGGGAGCATGCAAAATATAGTGAGTAGCCTGAATATGGAGACACGCCTGAAAAAATGGCGTAGTGCTGTAGAAGCACACATCTCCAATATCAAGCGTGGTTTTAATATTTTCAGATGCAATTGGAAAGGCTGGGTGCATTTCCAGGCAAAGGTACTCTGGAGTGTTTTGGCCTATAATATCAGGGTAATGACAGCACATTTAGTGAAACAAATCATGGCATCGCCACAATTAGGATAAAGTGCTGTAATGCCTGTTATTGTTGTTGTTTGGTGGATTTGGTTATAAAATGAGATGAAAGAAGACTGCATGTGAAATTTTCGGAAATGCAGGGCTATTAACAAAGTTCTTGAAGATATTAACAAAAAACGGGTGCGTTTTAATCGATATTTGATTTATCTCGGTAAAAGTCCTTCGGACCCAGCAGATGTCGGCGGTTATCAAAAAATGAAGGACTTTATGGACAGACACTAATTAATGGTAACGAAATAAATCTTTTTGATTTTTCTTTGTGAGGTGAAAAAGATACTCAAAAATAAAAAGCCTGAACTTGAAAAGGTTATCAATCAAGACTTGATCGTACTTGGTAACCGAATAAGAGAATTAAGAATCAATTAAGAGGGGTTACACGAACTATGAGAATTTTGCCTTCGAACATAATATTCCACGAGCTCAATATGGGAGATATGAGAAAGGCGAAGATCTAAGATACAGCAGCCTTTTAAAGGTTGTTAGAGCATTTGGTATAACAATGGAAGAATTCTTCCAAGCAGGATTTGAATAAACACTATGTTTTAAATCCCATGTGAGGCGATTGCGGGAGGAATTGACTAAAATCATCAACAACAACAACCTAAGAAACGTAACCAAGTAAAAAAGCCATAAGCCATCCTGGGGCAGCTTTAAGGATTCAGGAACATTTTTCGTGGAGGGTGAAAGTGCAAGCAAGTTGGTGAAAAGCTGGGCTTACCACCCGGCTTTTCTAATTAAATGTGAGTCGTTGTTGTATTTAAAAACCCGGGCAAGCATTATGATGCACCGGGTTTTGGATATTCGATTTCTAACCTACAGATTTAAATTTCACCCTGATCAGCAAAGCTGTAGTAAGCCTCGCCTTGAGCAATAATCAGATGATCAAGTAGTTTAATTCCCAATAATTGACCAGCATGGAATAATGTATGGGTCAGACTAATATCAGATTCGCTAGGACATATATTGCCAGATGGATGATTATGGCAAAGTATGATAGAGCTGGAATTAGTTTTGAGGGCAAGAGTA
>JAPLDE010000009.1 GCA_026391855.1 Bacteroidota bacterium
AAATTTCCAATTTCCTCAGGTATATGACCAGTAAGATAATTTCCGGAAAAGTCTAAACTATCAATGAATACAAAATCACCTATACTGGATGGAAGCTGTTCTGAAAGGTTATTAACTGCAAGGCAAACGACTTTAACACTAGTACCCCCCGGATTTAGCGTAATCCCATACCAGGAAGAAACCGGTCCGGTTAACCAGTTTGTATGATTAAACCAATTCGGTCCGTTGGTAAAATTGTACAGATCAACCAGCGCCAGGGAGTCCTGGGGGACTACCTGGGCCGGAAGTGAGAAACTGGTTGTAAGAAACAGGAATATTACAATGGTCTTTTTCATCACCTGGCTAGTTGAACTTAAGTACTGATTTTCATCCTAAAAGTACGCATTTCTGAAAAGAACAGATAACAAATCGCTGCAACATCAAATCACCTGAGAAACCAATTGAAAATCAACCCCTTTGTGAAACCCTTTGTGAAACCCTTCGCGTCCTTTGTGGTGAATAAAAAGCCTGCTATACCCACGACTCAATATACTGTCTTCTGAAGCAGGTTAATCTGTTAATAATCAGCTTTTTAATTAAACCACAAAGGACAGGAGGAAAAATAAAGGATTTCACTAAGGAGTGTTTACGTTGATGGTGAACAAAAATCAACCTTTAACAAAAAAGCCCATCCCCAACGGACAGGCTTTTCCAGGAATGGAACGAAACTTTTATCTGACCAGCATAACACTTCCTCTTGATATTGACTTCTTTGTCCCTTCATTGTCAGTCACGTCATAAGAGGATATATAAAAATAAGTTCCCGGCAGACAGTCATTACCTTTGTAGGTTCCATCCCAGCCGGTTTGCACATCTTCGGATGTAAATAATTTCACCCCCCAGCGGTCATAGATCTCAAGCCTGTATCCTGTTATTTCTTTTGATTCAGGCAGGAAAACATCGTTGAAATGATCCCCATTCGGAGTAAAAACATTGGGAAAACGAATAACGGAACAAGGTTTAAAAGTAATACTATCGGTAACCAGGCAGTAGGCTCTTTTAGCTATAGCATAATAATTACCCGGCTGATTAATTAGGTGAGTAATTCCGGTATATCCGTCATACCAGATACAGGAATCAAAAATACCCATTGCCCTCAGGATAATTTCCTGCCCTTCACATAACAGTGTATCCTCTCCAAGATTCAGTGAAAGAGGAATTTTAAGGACATTGATTGTATCTGTTCTGATGCAATTCTCTTCAATCACCTTCACCCAGTATATTCCTTCTGACTGAATATCAATACCTTGTGTAGTTAACCCATTGCTCCATTGATAGGCAGCGTTTTCCACTTCCGCGTCCAGATGAAGAGCGGTTCCTTCGCAAAAAGTCGTATCTGTAACCAGGTTTAAGGGATGCCTGATCACCACGACAACAGAATCTGTGAGGGAACAGGAACAATTAGAGACGGTTACATAATAAACACCGGGAGTAACCACTTTTGTTCCCGGAGAGTGCTCCCCATTGCTCCATTGGTAGAAATCAAAGCTGGAATCGGCAGACAGCAAGGCGGTATCCTGCCCGCAGACAATAATGGTATCCTTTGCTATGATGTTAGGGATAGGGTAAACATAAACTGTAGTGGTCGCGGTATCAATAGTATTCCAGTCCGTTTGATAAACAGTTGTAACTAAATAGGTGCCCGGCTGGGTAAAGGTATAAGAAGGATTGGCCTGGTCGGCTGTGTCGTTCTGTTCCCACTGCACCCCAAAGTCCCAGTGCTGATAAGGTGTGGTATCAGTCAGGTAAAAGGTATATTTACCTGTATAACAACCATGATACTGAATATATGGAGCGGTAAATGGATTATTAGGAAGTCCATACAAACACAAATTACCATTCAAGTCAATGCCACAATCCTGTAACCCACAATTAGTACCTACATTATTGGGGCTATTTATTACACCCAAAAATGGGACATGGTATAAAGCAATATATATTTTCCCGTCAGGTCCTTGTTGCAAAGCCCCTGTATGATAAGGTGGGAGACCAGATGGATTAACACTACCTATACAAGTACTTGAATTAATTATATATAGTGAATCATAAACATCTATTGCATATTGGTAAATGCACTCTCCTAGAACGTTTTTAAGAAATATAAACTTACCATCAGGGCTAAATTCAGCTCCGTATGGCCCAAATTCTATCGTAGCGCTATCGTTTAAATGAACAATTATTGGAGATGAAATATTACCAGAAAGTTTATCGAATTTAAAAAGTTCATAAATATTTAGGGTCGATACTGCAGATACTATTAAGTTCCCTTTTGGAGAAGGTTTTAAATAACCGGCTGAACATCCATTTAGAGAACCTGGTGGATCCCCATAAACTGTTCCTATAGTTGAAATAACAGGGGTCATGTCCAGACCTGACGGACTTAGACGGTAGGCATAGAACCAATTGTTATTCCAGCCATGGGCGATGATCCATATATCCACTCCATTGGCATGCCTGATAGCCGTTATTTTTTCTGTAGATGGGCTGAGCAGCAATATGTTTTTTTCAACAACATCTCCCAATCCACCACATGCCTGCATATCCACAATTGAATATCTTAACCCGGGGGAACCGGCTTGAGGAGAAAGTGTAAAAACATAATAATACCTATTACATAATGGTTTGGGAATTATAAGAGCGCTTTGAGTAGTTGTTGTGGACCCAGTTAAACCGAAAGCATTTGGCATATGTTGGTGTAACCTGTTGAATATCTCCCATCCATTGGTGTAGAATAACAGGTTGCCGCTACTATCTGAAATACTGGCACATCCTTCACCCTGAAAGGATGCACCGTTGTTTAAAGGTATAGGGGTACCGCTATTGAAGGTTATTCCTGCATTATTACCAAAGTACCAATTGCTATACTCTTTCTGTGAAAAACTGGAATAGACAGAAAATACGAGATCAATAATTATTATGAAACGATGTATTTGTTTCATTATCAATATTTTCTTTACAAATATACGAATAATGTGCCGCCTTCTCACTTATTATTCAGACAAATTTAAATGGGGAATGGTTGTAAGCGCAGAAGACGACACATTAATATTTTAAGCTGTTTATAATAAGAGATTTACAATATTCACATTTTAGTGAATAACACTTACTTTGCTGATTCCAATAAGCCTATTGCCTGATGTTAATTTGAAAAAATATAGCCCATTTGTTAACCCTTCTACTGATAATAATATTTGCCGGTCGTTTTGTTTTACAGGAAGAATTTTTATCTTGATTCCGGCAGCGTTAATGATCTCAATCTGCATCTGTTCATCACAAGAACCAGGGATCTCGATGTATAGCTTAGTATTTGCAGGGTTGGGCCAAATCTTCAGTTTTTCATACTGTGTCTCATGATATTCCAGCCTGTACGGTATTCCCAAGGTTTCAACCTCAAACAGGTTAAGCAAACATCGGGCTGTATATACTCCGTCACCTCCTTCATAAGGTGTTTGTAAGGCTATGTCCAGTAAGGCGATGCTATCTGATGGTTCCTTAACTAGGCTGTCCTTCGCCCAGGTCCTTAAATAAATTTCGTTCACAACCTTACGGTTGCTGATCCAATCATCCGCATTAGACAACATTTCATTATAGTACGAGGCTGAGTCAAGTTGCTTGTCCTTCATAAAGGCATATACTTTTTGTATATAGTCTATATCCGTATTAAATAAGTTATCTACAAATTCCTGGTATGCAACATCATCATTTCCACCCAGTAGGATTGACTCAGGGTGTTTCAGCAGAAAGGTAAAAAGGTAATCCTTTTCATAAAAACGGTTTTGAGATTCAAGTAAATAATATACAATATTTTCATCAAGGATATCTTCAAATAAATAATGCCGTTGAGTTGTATCTATTGTAATATTTGTTTCTTTTTCCGATTCAATACTCGAACAAATATTATCGGAATTTAGAGTAATGGGGTCAATATAGCTAACACATGGATGAATTTGGTATCCTAAAATGTGGTCTGCATCAAGCTGGTAGGCAGCTCCTGCATGAGAATTGTAATACCATATATATTGATTTGAAATATTTGATGGGGGTTGATTTTGGGTCATCCGGTAATGGTTTTGATTGTTTTGCCCCTGTGGATAATTGCCATACCATGCGTTATCCGTACAATAATCAATATTTGGAGTATATTGAAGTTTCACTTTCTGATCCGTCATGGCAGTATAAGGCCCAAAATAAAATCCATTATAACAATCATGGAATTCATTACAGGGGAAAATTGTATTTTGCAACTCACCGGCAGTGTAAATACCTGCATCCATTTTGGTAAAAATATTGTGAGAAACCCAGGCTCCCTGTGAACGGGCAATCTTCATTCCTCGTACACCAATAGTCTCGTCTATCGAGTGAGTATTAAAATCGACAGTGTTGGCCATTACATTAATCCCATCGCAATTTTCAATTAATATTCCGTGTCTTGGTCTGAAAACACCAGAAGATTCCAGATCATCTGTAAAATGAATGAAATTTTCAACAACCCAGTTCTCATTGTATGGGATCAGTCCGACATTATTCTGATTAACACAATGAATACCATTTTTCATGCCATAAATTTCATTTAAATTAATTTGAAGTTTTATAGGTTCTGATTCTGTGGAGATATTGCTATTGATAACAGTAATTCCTGTTCCGATAATGTCGTATGTAGGGTTATTTGCTCCTTTTTGAATCAAGTTACTGATTATGTTGGTTGGGAATCTTGCATCCAGTACGTGAATAGGCATACAGTTATCGGTAAATTCATCCTGATTGATATCGGCCTTAATATTTTGGGCTGATATACCAACATAACAATTATTAAATTTTACATTACGTGACGCACCACCATTAACCTTTATCAATGGGTCAATATGAAAAATATTTTTTGTAATAGTTGTTTTTGCAAGGATAGCAGCCTGTGTATATGGCGTGGTAACTTGAATATCCAAATTATCAGGCATATCGGTAAAGGTACTGTTTTCAACAGAAACAGATGAATTAACACTATATATTCCTCTTTGTAAATGAATAAATGAATTCGCATCAAAACCCGAATTTCCGATTATCAAACCTTCAACCTGATCAACATATACTCCGGCATTAGGTAGTTGATTGTAATATGGTTCATATGGTAATTTATGATGAGAGGTGCCGGGAATTTCACAATCAAAACTACAACCATTGATATACACATCAATCGGTCCATAATAGTTTAAACTGTATGTACTATACTTTTTAATCTGTATAGAATTATAATTATTCTCAAATGTGGAATTACTGATATGTAATATGCCGCCGTTTTGCGAAACTATCCCGTTAATAGCATCCTTAAGATCTGGATAATTATTATTCATTTTCATGAAGCAAACTAAAGCATTAGGACCTTCAGCATATATTCCATCCCACATATAATAATGGCAGAGGCCACCGAAATCTACATCTCCTTTAACATACAAGGAAGCGCCCGAATGAACCACTATTCTGGCAAGTGCTCCCATTCCAACGATACAATTATTTCCAAAAGTCAGTGAACCATATACATCAAGTGTCCCGTTTATCTCTATGATGTCATCACTGTATGTAAGAGTTCCTGAGATACTTTCGTTTGTAAATTGCACTGTCGAATATTCCTCATGACAACAATAATAGATTGGAAGATCATAACATTTCTCATCACATCCGTTTGTAATACATAACCTAATAAAAGCTACTATTGGTCCACTATTATAATGAAAGTTCCAGTTAACAGAAATGGAAGATACACCATTCCCAGCAGAATTACCAGAAATTGTACCCGCAAGAGAAGGAAGAATAGTCCATTGATAATAATATCCCTGATTATTATATGTTGACACATAAGTTGTTAATTGAGTACAGTTGTTATTAAACCCATCGATTTCAAAATTGGGAACATGATCTACCACTGAAATGGTAACCTGTCCAGTTGTTGTGCAACCATAGGAATCAGTTACGGTTAGATCATAAGTAGTTGTAACGGAGGGACTAACTGTGTTATCTGGATAAGGATTTGCAGTTGAGAGGTTGTTCCATTGGTACATGTATGGTGGATGTCCACCAGTAACCTGAACCAGTGTTCCCAAATTTATAGACTCATCTGGACAAATTATATCATTTTGCATATTAACTGTTGGAGGATCAAGCTCTTGCATTATCATAATGTAGTCGATTCCTAAATCATGACCAGCAAATGGATCATCATAACATAATTGTTTAATATGTATATCCTGCACACTTGCGGTTGGGGTCCAGGTATAGCATAATCGATGCCAGGTTTCATCCTTTGGAATATCAACAGATAGATACGGTCCCGATGTAGGTGGAATAGTTGTGATATTCGTTGGTGAAATAACATTATTGCCAACAAGAAATTGAACCCTCGGTGGGTTCATTTCTTGCCCATTATTAATCCAATCAAGATTTGTAACATAGAATGATATAGTATATTTTTTATTAATGTCAAGCCAGTATAGAGTTTGATTCCAAATATTCGGTTCGGTGCCATTATTGGGAAGATCACATACTAAATATTTATCAGTTATTGAACCTGGAGGAAAGCTTAATGCATGGTAATATTGATTAGCAACTTGCTCCCAAGTTCCGATATCCGACACTTTAAAAACTTGACCATTTGTATTTAGAATCTGATTCCACCACATATAATTTGTACCAAAATAAGCATGCCCAACGTCATTAAAGTCTCCATCCAGGACTAATCCGCCTGAAAAGCAGGGTAAACATTGTCCAAAATAAAAAGTAGTATCTTTCAATGAAGTGGAAAAGTCCATCATACGTATTTTTATTTTATCATCACATGTTAAGCATCCATTTATTACTGTCCTTCTAATTTTTATCAGATAAGAATGGTTAATTGCAAGATTTAGAAACGAGACCGACAAGCTATCATTGGTCAGAAAAGTCTTTTGTGAAACAATATTAAGATTATTACAGCCCCCATCGTATAATGAAAGGTATTCCAATGTCGCACCAGAAGTATCTGGTTCACTTACAATAGAAAAATAAGCTTTACCGGAAGTATTTGTTGTGAAGGTTAACCAATACAAACTATCTGTGAACTGATAAGTGTGAAAATCCGTGTAGTTTGAGGTATAATTCAACTGAGCAGCAGTGCTGCAATTACTTTGGGAAAAGGTGCAAAAAGGAACAAATAAAACACCCAGCACTAATAGATATGTTCGGTTTGTTCGGATTAATAATTGCTTAATAATAAATAAAATGTTAAACGTAAAACGTTGATTTTTAGTAAATTGTTTCATGTAATTAATTTTTAAATGTGTACGAAAACAAGAAGATTCTGTTGACTTAATTTTCAGTTTTAAAGAATGATGTATATCTAATAACAAAGCACTTATCATTCCCATTTATTCCTGATAAAGCGGTAAGTCATGCAACCCACATGTGTTTTGTTTTATCTTTGTAAGGCCTTCTCTGGATTTTGTGAGTATAAAAACATTTAGCGGTGTTGAATAACTTCATCCCGGGGGAGGTTTTCTTTTGGGTGCCCGACCCAATATATATTAATTGCATTTTTATTAAAATATCCCGGATTTGTTAATAACTTGTTAATAAAACGATGATTGTCATTTTATCACTGCATTACACCCCGACTCATCGTTTTTGAAAGAAAGGTAATCATATATCAACATAGTTCATTCAGCTATCCTTTTACAGGATGCTACCAACATGGTCAGCAAAGTCCTTTCCTACCTATCAGATGAATAGTTGACATTTGATTGTAGCCAACTTATCTATGCAACAGCAAACCACCTGAGAAACTAATTGAAAATCAACCCCTTAGTGAAATCCTTTGTGAAGCCCTTCGCGTCCTTCGTGGTGAATAAAAAGCCTGCTATACCCACGCACTCTGAACGGCTTTATTATTTTGCGACACCCGCTATCAAAAACAACCGGTCGTTTTGTCTTTTTAATTACCTTTGCAGGCTTTTAATAAACTGTTGATGACGGAGTTGATCGTCAGCGAAAGACAAACACGTACAATTGGATGGAATCGAAGTACAGAGAATACAAAACCCTTGATCTGACTGCCATAGGGAATGAAATCAGAAGGTTTTGGGAAGAGGAGAACATCTTCGGCAAGAGCCTGGAGGCAGGTCGTAACCACAAGCCCTATGTTTTTTATGAAGGCCCGCCTTCTGCCAATGGTATGCCGGGTATTCACCATGTGATGGCACGGGTAATCAAGGATATTTTCTGCCGATATAAGACACAGAAAGGTTTCCTGGTAGACCGCAAAGCCGGGTGGGACACCCATGGCCTTCCGGTAGAGATCAGCGTGGAAAAGATGCTGGGGATCACCAAAGACGATATCGGTTCAAAGATCAGTGTTGAGGATTACAACAACGCCTGCCGCCGGGAAGTAATGAAATTCAAGGACTTCTGGGATGAACTCACCAGGGAAATGGGCTATTGGGTCGACCTTGACCATCCGTATATCACCTTCGAAAACAAATACATAGAGAGTGTCTGGTGGCTGCTGGGACGGTTGTATGAAAAAGGACTTATCTACAAGGGTTATACCATTCAGCCCTATTCACCGGCCGCCGGAACGGGTCTCAGCACCCATGAGCTCAACCAGCCCGGCTGTTACAAGGATGTGAAAGACAATACGGTGGTAGCCCAGTTTAAGGTGATCCGCAACGACAAGTCGGACTTTCTTTTTACTGATCCGGTGGAAGAAGTCTTTATACTGGCCTGGACGACGACTCCCTGGACACTTCCTTCGAATACAGCTCTTGCTGTCGGTAAAAACATTATTTATCAGGCAATTAAGACTTTTAATCCGTATACTTCCCTGCCGGTTACCCTGGTTCTTGCCAAAGACCTTGGCGGAGGTTTCTTTCATCCTGAAAATGCAGATCTCCTGATGGAAGAATACAAACCGGGCGATAAAAAGATCCCATACCGCGTACTGGCCGAATATACCGGAAGCCGGTTAACCGGAATCCGGTATGAGCAGCTTCTTCCATATGCCCAGCCGGTCGACGGCGATGCTTTTATCGTGGTGGAAGGCGATTTCGTTTCCACCGAAGACGGAACCGGCGTCGTTCATATTGCGCCCAGTTTCGGGGCTGATGACTTCAGGACGGCCAGGCAGAACGGGTTGGGTTCGCTCACCCTGGTGGATAAACACGGCCGTTTTACGGAAGAAATGGGCGAATTTGCCGGTCGCTTCGTGAAGAATGAATACCTGCCGGATTATGACCCTGCCCACCCTGTCCCCAGCGTTGATATCGATCTCATTGTCAAGCTGAAACACGAAAACAGGGCCTTCAAATCTGAAAAATACGAACACTCATACCCGCATTGCTGGCGGACCGACAAACCCATTCTCTATTATCCGCTTGATTCCTGGTTTGTTAAAACTACTGGTTACAAAGAAAGGCTTATCGAGCTGAACAAGACCATCAACTGGAAACCTGAGTTTACCGGGTCGGGCCGTTTTGGCAACTGGCTGGAGAACCTGGTCGACTGGAACCTTTCCCGTTCGCGCTACTGGGGTGTCCCGCTGCCTATCTGGACTTCAGAAGACGGAAGCGAGCAAGTCTGCATAAACTCTGTGGAACAGTTGAAGGGGGAGATTGAAAAGTCGGTGAACGCCGGATTTATGAGCAGCAACCCCTATGAAGGTTTTATTCCCGGCGATAATACAACGGAGAACTACCAGAAATTTGACCTTCACAGGCCATATGTTGATGATATTATCCTGGTATCACCCACCGGCCAGCGAATGACCCGTGAAACCGACC
>JAPLDE010000124.1 GCA_026391855.1 Bacteroidota bacterium
CGAAATATTACAGGTTCTTGGAATATCTCTACTGGACAAAACCCCTGTAAAAGAGCTATTTACAAATTCGGATTACAATGATGTCAAAGAACTAAACTATAATCAACTGACAATGAACTTATTTTAAGTGGACAGTAGTGAATCAACATACAAAAGTAGGTGTTTACCCCCCCCGACCCCCCTTTTAACAAAACATTAACAAAGGGTGGCAAACCTGTAAGAATCCCGGACGCTGGAATACCTGCACCGGAAGAATGTATTCAAAAAGCATAGATGTAAATTTGCGATCGTTAATTTTCATACCTTTGATCTCCATATTTTTGAAAATGGTTGAGCATAATGCTTTTACGCTTCCTTCCCTGCTGGGAAGGTCAGTGAGGGAGTTTGGCGACAATCCGGCGCTGTCCTTTGTTGGAGAAACGCCTCTTACCTACTCCGAAGTCGGGAAAAAGGTATCTGCCCTGGTCTCCTTTTTCGAAAAGCTGGGAATACGACCGGGAGACAAAGTAGCTATACTGAGTCAGAATGCACCCAACTGGGGAATCACCTATTTCGCCATCACCACTATGGGAGCGGTAGTCGTTCCGCTGCTCCCGGATTTTACCCCGGTTGAAATTTTCAATGTGCTGAAACATTCGGAAACATCCGCTATCATTGTTTCTAACAAGCTCATACACAAGCTGTCAGAAAACGATTCCCCGTTTCTGAAACATATCATCCTTCTTGATGATTTTTCCGTCATCGAAACTCCTGTCAAAGAGGTGATATTTACTGAAAATGCCAGCCCCGAAAATGAATATAAGATTAGGGAATCCGACCTGGCAGCCATTATCTATACTTCAGGAACAACAGGCAAACAGAAGGGGGTCATGCTTTCGCACAAGAACATCTCCTTTAATGCTTACCAGGGAGGCACAGTCCAGCCTATCGGCCCTTCGGATGTGTTCCTCTCTATCCTGCCTTTGTCACACACCTATGAAAATACGCTGGGGCTGGTCCTGGCGGTATTGAAAGGAGCCTGTGTTTATTACCTGAATCATCCGGTTTCTCCTTCGGTTATCGCCGAAGCATTGGAAAAAGTAAGGCCAACCCTGATTCTCACTGTTCCCATGATCATTGAGAAGATGTACAGGAGTAAGATCCTGCCGGGTCTCAGGCAAAACCGGCTGGTCTGGTCGCTGTATCATATCCCGTCTGTCAGGAAGATAATTAATAAAACTGCCGGTAAAAAACTGATGGCCGCCTTTGGAGGAAGGGTCATCTTTTTTGGAATTGGCGGAGCAAAACTGGATCCCACCGTGGAGCAGTTTCTCCTGGAAGCCCGCTTCCCTGTAGCCATTGGCTATGGGCTGACAGAAACTTCCCCGCTGCTGGCCGGAACCAATCCCCGGACTGCCAGGTTCCAGTCAACCGGCCCGGCCATTGAGGGGGTTACACTTAAACTGAATCTCAGGGATCCTCAGGATGAAGAGGGTGAAATCTGGGCTAAAGGCGATAATATCATGATGGGATACTACAAAGATCCTAACCTGACCGCTGAGGTCATCACTCCCGACGGATGGTTCAGGACGGGCGACCTGGGCGCATTCGACAAAGATGGTTTCCTGTCGATCAAAGGCCGTCTGAAAAACACCATATTGGGCGCCAACGGGGAAAATATCTACCCCGAAGAAATTGAATCAGTGATAAATAACTTTCACCATGTAATTGAATCAGTGGTTGTTGAAAAGAAAGGCAAGCTGGTTGCCCTTGTTTATTTCAACCGGGAAGAGATCGAAAAAGCCTGCCGGCTGATGGTGGGCGAAATGAGTGAAAAGGTGGAAATCCGTATTGAGGAACTGAAACAGGAGTTGCAGAAATATGTTAACACAAGGGTAAACAAATTCTCACGCCTGCATGCAGTTGTCATTCATAACGACCCTTTCCAGAAAACAGCTACGCAAAAGATCAAAAGATACCTGTATTTCTGATCACTTTTCTTTGATCATTATCTCTTTTCTCAGCCTGATATCTTCTGAAGAAGCACCAATCCTGATCTCACAAACACCGGGTCTCAGTTCCCAGCCTTTTTTCTTCAGGTTCCAGGTCATCAGGTCGTTGGAATTAAAGGAAAGAATGACCTTCCTGCTTTCTCCCGGATTAAGCGACACCCGTTCAAAAGCTTTTAATGACTCCCTGGCATCTCTTTCCTCCGGATCCATCCTGCTTATGTATAGTTGGACCACCTCTTCCCCCTTACTGTTGCCGGTATTGGCCAGGGTAAATTCAACATTCACCTTTTCTCCGGGTCTTACAATATTATTCCGAAGGTTGATGAGGCTGTAATCAAAGGTGGTATAACTTAATCCGAATCCAAACGGGTAGAGGGGTTTTCCTTCAAAATACCGGTATGTTCTGCCTTTCATGTTATAATCGGAAAAAGCCGGAAGGTCGTAAATGGACTTGTAGAAAGTAACCGGCAACCTTCCGGAGGGATTTTCATCTCCAAATAGAATATCGGCCACGGCATTTCCACCCTGTTCACCGGGGTACCATGCAAAGATCACTGCATCAGCCATGTCGGCCACTTCACCCAGGGAGATACAAGAGCCTCCCATCACGACCAGGATAATGGGTCTCTGGTTTTTCTCCCTGAGCTGCCTGATCAGCTCAACCTGGTTGGCAGGAAGCTGAATGTCGGAACGGTCGCCGCCATTCACCGATAACATGGCATCTCCTTCCTCTCCTTCTATTAAAGGGGAGTTACCGATCACAGCTATGGTAGCATCCACTGATGAAGCCTGCCAGGTCCCGCTCACTATGCCCTGCTGCAGCTGGGTTCCAAGGGTATACTGAACGCTCGTTCCACTGCTCACCTTGTTCAGTATTCCTTCCAGAACGGTTACCATTTCACCGGACATCCCGTTATAATTCCCCATCAGAACATCCACATCGGCTGCCAGGGGCCCGGTGACCAGCAGGCTGTTCAGGTCCTTTTTCAGTGGCAGAAGGTGGTTATTGTTTTTTAGCAAGACGATTGACCGGGCAGCCACTTTCCGGGCTAACTGCCTGTGTTTATCACAATTAATGATATCCGGGGAAATGTAGGTATAAGGAACCTGGTTATCCGGATCGAAAAGGCCCAGCCTGAAACGGGTCCTCATCAATGGAATAAGGTCCTTATTGATCTCTTGTTCGGTTATCATTCCTTTTTCAAGAGCCTGGGGGATATAGTCATAAATGTACCCGCAGTTCAGGTTGACGCCCGCCTTTACGGCCATTGTGGCTGCTTCTTCCCGGGTAGCAACTACTTTATGTCTCAGCCAGATGTCATCCAGCGCCCAGCAATCGGTAACGATATGTCCGCCGAAATTCCATTCCTCCCTCAGGATCTTCCTTAGCAGCGCGTTATTCCCGCAACAGGGCTGATCGTTCAGCCGGTTGTACGCGCACATGATGGCTTCAACTCCTGCATCCACCAGCATTTTGAAGGCCGGCAGGTAGGACTCCCTCAGGTCTTTTTCATCAACAATGGCATTAAAACGGTGTCGTTCCGGCTCAGGACCGCTGTGAACGGCAAAATGCTTCGCACAGGCTGCAACCTTCAGGTATTTAGGACTATTCCCCTGCAAACCTTTAACGAAAGCCGCACCGATACTGCCGGTAAGGAAGGGGTCTTCTCCATAAGTCTCCTGTCCCCTGCCCCAGCGTGGATCACGGAAAATATTGATGTTGGGAGTCCAGAACGACAGCCCGTTGTACTGCCCTTCGTTACCCATCTTCTTCGCCACCTCATGTTTAGCCCTGGCCTCATCGGAAATCGCATTGGCTACCTGGAATGCCATAGCTGTATCAAAAGTTGCCGCCAACGCGATGGCCTGCGGAAAAACCGTTGCCCGGCCGTTCCTGGCTATTCCGTGCAAACACTCGTTCCACCAGTTATAGGCAGGAATCCCAAGCCGGGGTATGGCCGGACTGTTATACAGCATCATATGGGCTTTCTCCTCCACCGTCAACCGGCTTATCAGGTCATTGACCCTTTCTTCCACAGTCAGGGAGGCATTGTGAAAAGGAAAGGCATTGGAGGTGGACTCTTCTTTTCCCCCTTGCTGAGAATACAACTTACTGGTAATCTGAAATATAACGAAAAGAATAATAGCGGAACGGTAGAAAAGAGCCATAGTTTCCTGATTTTTCGTTAAAAGTAAGGAGGAAATGTTAATAGTTGATGGTAAGACCGCAGAAGTGATCGATAAAAGAAGGTGCGAAAATGGTACAATTGAATATTTTCATGCTCGAAAATCAACTTTTCATTCTCTGACTGTTTAGATTAAAATATAAAATCTAACTTAGCATAGGATTAATAAATCAAGGTTCAATGATACAAAATAATCTCAACTCATTAATATTTGTTTCTTATTTAATAATTTGTTGTATTACCTGAAATATTGAGAACAAGTTAATAAACAATCAATACTAAAGCAATGATAATTAGCAATATAAAATTAGTAAATTGGAAAAATTTCAAAAATGTTGAGGTTGAACTGACTGAAAGAAATTTTATCGTCGGTGCCAATGCGAGTGGCAAGTCAAATTTTCTAGATGTAATCAGGTTTCTCAGAGATATTGTTAAACAAGCGGGAGGTTTACAATATGCTGTTGATCAAAGAGGTGGAGTTTCTAAAATCAGATGTTTGTCAGGAAGACAAGTTGCAGGTGTTTCAATTACAATTCAACTGGCCAGTTCTACCAATGAACACGAACCATTATGGGAATATGCATTATCCTTTAAACATTCCGGTGGAGGTATTTTTAAAAACCAAGCATCAATAATAAGTGAACGTGTAGAAAATCTTAAAACCAACCAAGTTTACAGCAGGGGAACAGAAACTGATGGAGAAGATTCTGAAACACTAAAATTTACTCATCTTGAACAGCCTACGGTCAATTCTGAATATAGAGATATTTATTACTTTTTTCAAGAAACCCAGTATTTACACATAGTTCCGCAATTAATTAGAGATGCTGATTCTTATTTATTAGCATCAAATAAAGAAGACTATTATGGCAGAAATTTGCTGGATAAAATGAATAGAACCAATAAAAAAACAAGGGATTCTTATCTTAGACGAATCAACGATATATTACAGATAGCTGTCCCTCAACTAAAGAATATTGACTTTATAACCGATGATAAAGGAATTCCTCATTTAGAAGCAATTTACCAACATTGGCGAGCCAAAGGTGCAAAGCAACAGGAAGCACAGTTTTCAGATGGTACTTTAAGATTAATTGGGTTTATGTGGGCTTTACTTGATGGACAGGAAACGATACTACTTGAGGAACCAGAGTTATATCTTCATTCTGCCATTGTAAAGCAGATCCCGGAATTCATCTACAAAATGCAAAGAAGAAAAGGAAGAGTAAGACAAGTATTCATCTCAACTCATAGTTACGACATTTTATCAAACGAAGGCATCGGTGGTAACGAGACAATAATACTTATTCCTTCTAAAGAGGGGACTGGAATCTTTAAAGCGTTAGACCTTAAAGACATTAAAAAACAATTGGATGCTGGGTTTACTATTGCTGAGTCGGTAATTCCAAAAATTGCACCATCTAATATTCAACAAATGCTGGAATTTTAATTTATAGTATCTATGAAAGTTGATATTGTTGGTGAAGATGAAGTAACCAGAGCTGTTTTAAAAAGAATGATATCAGCGTATCGAAATGACCTTTCCATTGATAAAATACTCCCTGTTAGAGGTGGGCAAATAAAGGTATCTGCACCGAAATATAATCTTTTACAATCACCTGTTATTCTTCTGACAGATCTAGATGTTTATGATTGTCCACCTTCTCTTATACAAGACTGGTTCGGTAATACTGCGTTAAACTCTAGTTACTTATTTAGAATTGCTTATGGTGAGACTGAATCTTGGTTAATGGCTGATAGGAAGGGATTTTCGAAGTGGATTAATGCTGATATTAATCTGATTCCACTACCTTCAATTGTTGACAAGAGGAAAAATATTATAGAGATTATCTTTCCTTATAAACCAAGTTTGTATATGATGAAAAAGATTGCCTCTGCTTCCAAAAATGATACTATCAGGGATAGTCTTTTACCAAAAGAAGGTGCAAAAAAAGGGCCACTTTATAATAGCATCTTAGTTCCATTTATTGAGAAGATCTGGAATATCGAAGACGCTGCTAAAAACTCAACTAGTCTGGCAAAAACATTAGAAAGATTGAAAAGTTTTTAATTTAACGAAATAGATAAAAGTCATAAAAGGTGTAATTAAATCATAGCCTAGATTGTCAATATCCCTTTCCAATTTTATTCATCTTTTGGTTACTCTTTTTAGCCTGCTCCTTAATTTCAGTAAGCAAAGGAAATTTCTTGAAATAACATTGTTACAAGAACTGAAAGAGGCTAAAAAAATCAACGACGGCAGCCTGAACGATAAAGATTTAGCCAGGATCAGGAATTACTATGCCCTGGCCGTGCCTGCCATACTGGGTGAAGCCTGCTGTCTGCTCAGGGGAAAAAAGATGTCGGTAAAAGAAAGATTATCAAGCACATACCAGGGTGCACTCAGTGCATTATCCGATGATTTCTTTGATGAAAAAGAAGTGGCTGAGAGTCATTTCGCTGAACTGGTGATGAATCCTGAAAAAGCAATAGCTGCAAACGCGGCTGAGACTCTTCTCCTGTCCTTTATTAAGAAAGTGCTGGAAAATTCACCGGATCCGGAATTGATGCGGCAACAGGCCGTTAAGGTTTTCAAGGCACAGGCACAAAGCATGAAACAAACATCAGAAGATATTCAACGATCAGAAATAGAAGAGATTACGTGGTTAAAAGGAGGAAACTCATTTCTTCTTTACCGCTATGCTTTTTCTCCTTCTCCTGCCAAACCGGAAGAAGAAATGTGGTACCGGCTGGGTGGACTTATGCAATTGGGTAATGATATTTTTGACATTTACAGGGATTCTGTGGCTGGCATCAGGACCCTGATGACGACTGCAACAAAGGTGGATGAGGTCCGCAGCATATATCTGATCAGGTGGAAAGAAATCGTTGACCTGGCCGGAAAAACTGATTATAACACAAGGAATATCAAAGCTTTCCTCAGATACATCTCCCTGATCAACAGCAGGGTACACGTATGCCTGGAAATGCTTGTGAAACTGGAAAAAAAATCAAAGATGAATTTTAACCCCAAAAAATATACAAGGAAAGAATTAATTTGCGACATGGGGACTCCCGGGAACCTCATGAAAGCGATGATCTGTCATTTTAACGCCAGACCTTGCTAAACCGCATTATTACCTAATACTGAATACAATACCACTCTTCCTTTAACATTTTTTAAGAACCCCGGGTGTGTAACCTTTCAAGTTTGCCAGCGTCCCATTGTTGCTTTTACCCATAAAACCATGAGCAAAAATGAGATCAATGAAACATTTTTTTGTCGTTTTCCTTTTGATTAATAGCTTTTTACATCAAGGGCTTATTGCCCAGAATTACACCCAGGTCATCCGGGGTAAGATCACCGACAAGGACACCAGGCAACCCTTACCAGGGGCAACGGTTGTTCTTATGAACTCAAATCCGCTGGTCGGCACCACTGCTGACCTGTCGGGAAAATTCAGGCTGGACCAGGTACCTGTCGGTCGTCAAAGCCTGAAAGTGATCTATATGGGCTATGAAGATGCCATCATCCCCGATGTTATGGTAGGAACAGGAAAAGAAATTGTTCTATCCGTTGAGTTGGAAGAAAAGGTGATAAAAATGAAGGAAGTAGTCATCTCAGCCAATCCGGAATCGGATAAACCCCTGAATACCATGGCTTTTATCAGTGCCCGTTCACTAAACATTGCCGAAGCCAACCGCTATGCCGGCGGTTTTGGCGACCCCTCCCGTATGTCGGCCAGTTTCGCCGGTGTAGCCACTGCCGACGACGAAAACAATGAGATCGTTATCCGGGGAAATTCACCAAGGGGAATGCTCTGGAGGCTCGAAGGCATTGAGATCCCCAACCCCAACCATTTTCCTGACGGAGAAGGGGCATCCGGCGGAGGGATCAGCATCTTAAGCAATGATGTACTGGCCAATTCCGACTTCTTTACCGGCGCCTTCCCGGCAGAATATGGCAATGCCACTTCAGGAGTATACGATATCCGGATGAGAAAAGGTAATTCAGAAAAAAGGGAGTATGTCTGTCAACTGGGAGTACTTGGACTGGAAGCAGCCCTGGAAGGACCTTTCCGGAAAGGAGGACAGGCTACTTACCTTGTCCACTACCGTTATTCTACTTTTACGTTGCTGGATAAATTCGGGATCAACCCGGGTGATAATGAGGTTATTCCAACCTTCCAGGACCTTGCCTGTCATTTCAACTTTCCTACAAGGCATACAGGCACTTTCTCCTTCTTCGGAGTTACCGGCAACAGCAGCGCCGGCCAGCGGGCACCAAAAGATTCATCCTTATGGAAATACCGGGATGACCATTTTGAAGAAACTGAAAATCACTCGGTTGCAACTTACGGTCTTTCACATATTTATCTTCTAAACGATAATAAAAGCTGGCTTCGTACAGTATTGGCCTTTACTTCCCAGGATAACCGGGTTGATCAGGATTCACTAAACAATGAATATCACCAGGTTACCATTCATAACGAATCCTTTAACCATTCAGCCTGCCGCTCTTCCTGTGTACTCAATCACAAGTTCAACGCCAGCCACCAGCTCAGGGCTGGTTTGATTTACTACCACCTGATGTTCAGCCTTTCCGACAAGGGTATCGACTGGGATAATGAGAAACAATGGAGGGTTTTTATCGCCCAGAAAGGCAGTACCGACCAGGTAGAATCTTTCCTGCAATGGAAATACAAAATGAATGACCGCTTAAGCCTGACTTCGGGACTCCATTACCTGGTCCTGGCCCTTAACGGAAATTTCTCAGTTGAACCGAGAATAGGGTTGAGCTGGACCGTCGCCCCAAACAATACCCTGAGCCTGGGCGCAGGCCTTCACAGCAGGGTGGAAACAATCAGCAATTACCTTGTGGAAGTGACCAACCTTGATGGAACTACTTCTATACCCAACAAAAACCTGAACTTCACCAGGGCAGCTCACATTGTAGCCGGATATGAGCATAACTTCCCTGCAGATATTCATTGTAAGACAGAAGTGTATTATCAGTATCTCTATGATGTTCCCGTTGAAAGGGATTCTATCAGCCCTTTGTCGGCTATCAACGCCAATGAAGGGATAGCTACCATGCCCCTGGTCAACAAAGGTATCGGATATAATTATGGTGTGGAGCTAACCCTGGAAAAGATGTTCTCAAAAAGTTTCTACTTCCTGGTTACTGCTTCTGTCTTTGATTCCCGTTACCAGGGAAGTGATCATGTTTGGAGAAATACAGTTTTTAACTCAAAATACATCATTAATGTCCTGGCCGGGAAAGAGTTCCGGACGGGAAAGAAGAAAAACAACATCCTCGGTTTTAACCTGAAAACCAACCTCAGGGGCGGTTACAGAACCACTCCCATCGACTTCAAGCGTTCAATCGAGAAAAATGAGACGGTCTATTTTACCGAAAAGACCTTTGAAGAAAAGGCTCCCGACTATTTCCGCATCGATTTGGGGGTAAAGTTCAAAAAGAACCTGCCTTCCTGGTCATGGACCATCTCACTCGACATTCAAAACCTGACCAACCGCCAAAACATTGCTGCCCAATACTATGATAATACATCCCATGAGATCCGGGAAAAATACCTCGCCGGCATGGTTCCGCTCCTGAGCTACAGGGTGGAATTCTGATGTCTGTAATTTGTCCACATTTGGCAGTAGGCAGTCGGCATCTGACATTTCACTACGGACTTCCGACGGTAGTCATCAGCAGGCAAACACACTATTAAATTTTAATAATTTTCTGAAGAAAATTTCCTGAAGGCCTGATTATGTTCATCAGATAAGTCCCTTTATCTAAATAACTGATATTAAATATTTTATCATTATTACCTATATGCAATTTCATGGGGTATGATTGAATGAGTCTACTGGTAATATCCCAGATTTGAAGAATTGCATCTTCATCTTTCTGACTATTAATCACTAAATTAACCTCCCCTGCTGTGGGATTTGGATAACAAGTAACTGATTGCTTTGCTGTTATAGCATTTATTCCGGTAAACCCACCGGTTGTAGTATGCAGGATCAGTCCGTTTGAACCTACAATCCAGCCTTCATTCTCATTGATAAAGCTCACACCGTACAATGAACTGGTGGTTCCGCTGTTCTGAGGAATCCAGGAGTTATTATTGTGGCATACAATGGTACCCCATCCACCGACAAACCAGCCACGGTCATTATAAAATGCAATCGAATAAATAGAATTTTGCGGAACGTAACTTTCTATGTGCCAGAATGTACCATCCCAGGACTCTATTTTAGTACCAGAGTGGGCAAGACTGTTCCAATCAACAATTATCCAGCCTGTATTATTTTGCTTAAAGAATATCCGCCGTATAACATCCCAGGTAGATAAAAAACAATAACTCACATTTGACCAACCTGTACTTGTATGCCTCTCTAACCCACCAAATCCACTAAGATATCCAAGGGTCGAATCAACTAAAAAAACACAGCTAAAAAAGGCAAGATCCGGCGTACTTATCTGCCTCCAACCACTATCCACAGAGTAAACGATCAACCCTTCAGAACCGACAGCCCAACCATGATTAGCATCCGAAAAACTAAGTCTGTCTAAATTGAAATTGACAACAGGCGGTATGGTTACCCAATTGTGATTAAGGTAATAAAGAATAAGTCCTGAATCACCAACTGCCCAACCATGAAGTGAATCAGAAAAATACAATGATCCTATCTTTCGATTGGTACAGCTTGAATCCATTGTCCATGAACTTCCATTGTATTTGTAGATAGCACCGGAATCTCCGGCCGCCCATCCATGGTTGGAATCTGTGAAAAAAACTGAATTAAATGCACCTGAAAAAGGTGGATTTGTTGTTTGTACCTCATATTGAGCGATCAATTGATACCCACTTAAAAGAAAAAATGAGGTGAAAATCAGGAGCTTGGTATTTTTCATTAATTGCACATCTTAGGTTAGAAGGAAATGAATTCAATCTACTAACACATACAAAGATATTACTTTTTTGGGCAGAAATTAGTCCACAGTCGGCAATAGGCAATTAGCAGCTGATATCCGACATCCGACATCTGACATCCGACATCCGACATCCGACATC
>JAPLDE010000001.1 GCA_026391855.1 Bacteroidota bacterium
CCCACTTATTCATCTTCTATTTCGCCGTAACCGCGATGGTAACGCCTCCAGTAGCCTTAGCCTCGTATACCGCAGCGGGTATAGCAGGCTGCAGCGCATCGAAAGTCGGTTGGGCTGGGTTAAAACTAAGCATTGCCGGATTTATCGTTCCTTTTATGTTCGTATATGGCCCAGGGCTGATATTGGAAGGCGGAGCAGCTGACATCCTATATGCAATATTCTGTTCACTGATCGGAATTGTATTGTTGGCTTTTTCGAGTGAAGGTTACGCCTACATTGTTGGCAAGCTCAATATCCTGCAAAGAATAATTATTTTCGCGGCCGCCATCTGTATAATGCTACCGGGCTTCACGACTGACTTGATAGGCGTGATCGCTACTGTTGTGGTCTATTTATGGAAATATTTGGAGAACAAGGTACAAGGCAAAGACAAACCAATTTCAACCTGAGGTGAATAGTATGTTAGTAAACAGATCTCGACTGACAAGTCTGATGAAAAAGGCAGGGATTCCGGCCTTGATTTGCGCAAAACCAGAGAATGCCATTTATCTGACTTCGTATCATCCCATGGGATCAAGAACAATCAGGGATAGATTGACATACGTGCTATATTTCGCAGATGAGAGCAAGGCACCATTGGCATTATGCCCTTCGGTGGATGCCCGGCAGATGAGGGAACTGTCATGGTTTCCCGCTGACCGCATTATGCCTTTTGTCGAATTTAAGACAGGTAAAGACCAAGGATTGGTGACGGACAAATTTGGATTCTTGGCTGAGCAAATCCGGGATGCGGGGTTTGCGGCTGATGAAATCGGTATTGAGACAAGCTTCCTGCCTGAAAATATTTTAAACAGTTTCAGGGAAGTCCTGCCTAACGCAAAGTTCATCAACAGTGACCCAGTCATTAAAAGGGCAAGAGCTGTAAAAACTCCGAAAGAAATTGAACGATTAAGGAAGGCATGCAAGGCCACCCAGGAAGGCTGTAAAAAGCTGATTGAGTATGCCTCCAGATTGTCATATGAAGATGAGGCAGCCATGGCAGCGAGAGCGGAGTCGATGATGCAGGGAGCTGAAACCATTGGCTTCTGCGCGGTGGGTTCATCTCTCAGATCAGCTAATGTCCACAATAACCCACGACATGAATTGATAGCTAACGGATCTGTTTTTAGATTTGACTATGGTGCTATTTATGAAGGATACTGGGGAGATTTGGCGAGGACCTTCGTAGTAGGGAAACCGAATCCAGAGCAGCAGAAATACTATAACGCTGTGCGGGCGGCTCAGGAAGCAGGATTGGAAGCGGTGAGAGCCGGAGTTACAGCGGACTATATATACAAGGAAGCTATCAAGGGTGGACAGGTCTATGATCCGGAATTGAGAAGAGAGCATGTCGGTCATGGTCTAGGTTTGGAAGTACATGAAGAACCTCTTCTACGATTGGGCAATGAGCAGGTAATCGAAGTGGGCATGGTCATGTGTGTCGAAGTCGGGAAATATGTCTCTGATGTTGGAGGCTTCCAGATCGAAGACACTATTCTGGTGACAGAGACCGGCATCGAAATAATGGATTCCTTACCCAAGGAGATATCTATAGCAATCGCATGAATCTTCTTTAAATGTAGACTTGGCGGCTTAAAAGTTGACAGATACAAACTAGTGTCCTGTCTTTTACAGATTGCCTAATCTATCTTGGCAACTGCAAGGCTATCCATGATTCTATCAGCTGACTTCACCCACTTCAATCTGCGGCCTGATGCATTCCAAGTTCTTAGATACTCACTATATGCCTTCTGGAGTTTAGGCTACCAACCCACACAAAAGCCGGAAGCGCCAACTATCTTTTCTAGCTAATTCTGTCCAGTTTTCACGGCTCCTTATAATCAGGCCAGTATCGACCCCGGCTTCAGGCAGCCTGCGTTGAGGGCGCCCAGCCGGGCGCCTTCGCGGACGGCCTCCCTCAGGGAGGCTCCGCCCGAAAGGGCG
>JAPLDE010000014.1 GCA_026391855.1 Bacteroidota bacterium
GCACCTTGTAAACATCATATACCGGGACTAGGCCAGGGCTACCGAAAATGACGGCCATCGCGTTGATTTCATCAAATTCGGTATCGCAATAGTCGATGATCTTTCCCAGTTGTTCAGCATTTCCGGTGGCAAGGAAGTCGATCGGGTTGGAAACAGAAGAGCCAGGGAATAGATAGGTGAGCAGTTCTTTAGCTTTGGGACTATTGATGTGCGGGACATCAAGACCGCCATGCGACAGGGCATCGGTAAGCATAACCGCCGGTCCGCCGGCATGGGTAATGATGGCAATATTTTTCCCTGTGAGCGCCTTGTGCATAAATATGCAGGCCACAGTGGTGAGTTCATCGCGTGAACTGCACCTTACGATGCCGGCTTTCCGGAAGAGCGTATCGACAGCCACGTCGGAGCTGGCAAGGGCTCCTGTATGGGAAGAAGCAGCCCGGCTTCCGGCATCAGAGCTCCCGGCTTTGACGGCAGCGATACGGCAACCTTTACGGATCAGTGAAGAGGCATGTTTGAGCAGCTTCAGCGGCTTATTCACACTTTCCACATAAAGCAGTTTGACCCGCGACGATGTTTCCGGGTCGAAAGTGTTGTCAAAGTATTCGAGCATATCCTCAACACCCAGCTGGGCGCTGTTGCCAACCGACCAGACACTTGAAAAGGTGAGGCCTTTTGCTATACCCGATTCCATAATAAAAACGGCCGTAGCTCCTGAACCGGAAATGAAATCACATCCGCCGGGGAGGAGAGTGGGTCTGGGTAAAGTGAAAACACCGCTGTAGGTATGCGTCAGTACACCGATACAATTAGGTCCGATCAGGCTTCCATCGACCCGTTTCAGGGTTTGAAGGATCTGCTTTTCATAGGCTGCACCTTCAGGGCTCTCTTCGCTGAACCCTGCTGATATGATGATAAAGGCGCGGGTGTTCTTTGTGGTTGCAAGGGTTTCTACCAGTTCGGGGCAAAACCTTGCGGCAATGGCCATGATGGCCAGGTCAACCGGCGGAAGATCAGCAGCCGTGGGAAATGACGGAACTCCCTGAACGATAGATTCTTTCATGTTCAGTACATACAGTTCACCCTTGAATCCTCCGTCAATAATGTTTTTCAGGAGTTTCCCGCCGGGTTTGGTTGTGTCGTTGGAAGCTCCTACAACGACGATACTTTTGGGATTAATAAGTTGTTGATTGACCATTTGTATAGGAAAATAATTATTAAAAGTAACGGGATTAATCGTTCGTAACTATTAAATTTCAACAAAGATGAAAAATAGACAGGGAAAGGTTAAGCCAACTTGTCATGATCCGGACCTTTCACTTAACTCCAGCCACCTGAGCGTTTTCTCCTCGATAACTGACTCTATTTCAGCAAATCTGACCGACCATCTCCTCAAGTCATCTCCGGACCCGTTTCCACTGTTCATTTTATCCAGAAGCGCGGCCTTTTCCAGTTCCAGAACCGGAATTTCTTTCTCAAGTTCTTCAAATTCAATATTTTCCTTATAGGAGAGCTTTATTATTTCCGTTTTCGGTCTGCTGATCTCCTTTTTTGGTTTTTCCATTGCCCTTTTTTTTCTGAGGATGGCATCGGATCTGTCTTTTTGCCGTCTGTATACCGAATAGCTTCCATAGAAGTCTTTGATTTTACCCTCACCCTCAAAAACGAAAATATGATCAGCGATCTTATCGAGAAAAAACCGGTCGTGTGAGATGAACATCACGCAACCTGCAAAATGGATGAGGAAGTCTTCAAGGACATTCAACGTATAGATATCCAGGTCGTTGGTAGGTTCGTCAAGGAGAAGGAAATTGGGATTTTGCATCAGCGTAATCAGCAGGGAGAGTTTCCTTCGTTCCCCGCCGCTGAGGTTGTGATAATAATTGTACTGGGTATCGTAATTAAAACCAAAATGAAAGAGAAACTGAGAGGCAGACATTTCCCTCCCGTCGCCGAGGGGGATAACTTCTGCCACTTCTTTCACTATCTCGACTATTCTTTTTTCGTCGGGTGGGTGTATCCCTTCCTGGGAGAAGTGCCCGAAAGCGATGGTCTGGCCTTTCACCACCCTTCCTTTATCGGGACGGATCTCACCCGAGATCATCTGCATCAGGGTGGTTTTTCCTATCCCGTTCCTGCCGACAATTCCGACTTTTTCACCTCTTTTAAAGACGTGAGAAAAATCGTCCACCAATTTCTGGTCCCCGTAACTTTTACATATATTGTTCAATTCCAGGATCTTATTACCAACTCTCTGGGTTTTTACCTGGAGTTCGGCAGGTTTTGGAGCCAACCTTACCGAGGATTTTTCTTTCAGTTCATAAAAGGCCTCAATCCTGGCTTTTGCTTTGGAGGTGCGTGCCTGGGGTGATTGTCGCATCCATTCTAATTCCTGGCGGTAAATCCCCCTTGTTTTTTCAAGCTCAGCCGATTGATTGTATTCTCTTTCTGCCTTCTTTTCCAGATAATAGGCATAATTGCCGTTATACTTGTAAAGATAGCCGTTTTCGAGTTCAAAAATGGTATCACAAACAGAATCAAGGAAATACCGGTCGTGTGTTACCAGCAGAAGGCTCAGTTTTTCCCTGGTAAGGTAGTCTTCCAGCCATTCGATCATCTCGATGTCGAGGTGATTGGTAGGTTCATCCAGGATAAGGACGTCCACTTCCTCGATGAGGGTTTTAGCCAGGGCCAGCTTTTTTCGCATGCCACCAGAAAGTTCACAGCAGGGCTGGTTGATCTTGTCGATGTGAAAACGACCCAGGATTTCCATCATCTGTGATTCAAAGTCCCATGCATTCAACCGGTCCATCTCTGCCATGCAATCTTCGAAACAGCGCTGATTTTCAGGTGTTTCTGCCATTCTCAGCCGGACCAGTGCCAGCTCATACTGACGGACAGTCCGGATCAGGGTATTGTCGGAGGCTAACAACACTTCAATAACAGTGGCATAAGGGGGAAACTCCGGATTTTGCGGCAGGTAAGCCATATACAGGTCTTTCCTGATGGTTACAGACCCGGAATCAGGTGTATCAAGGCCACAGATAATATTCAGCAGACTGCTTTTCCCGATGCCGTTCCTGGCAATCAGCGCTGCTTTCTGACCGATATCCAGTCCAAAACTAATGTTTTGAAAGAGGATTTTTTCGCCGAAGGATTTTGATACTTCATCAACAGCAAGGCAGTTCATCAGGAGGTTATGGAGGTTATGGAGGTTATGGAGGTTATGGAGGTTATGGAGGTTATGGAGGTTATGGAGGTTATGGAGGTTATGAAAGTGATTGAGGTGATTATTGTGGTTTGAAGTGCTCCCCCTCTCTGGAGGAGAGGGGGTTGGGGGGTGAGGTATTCAGGGTGA
>JAPLDE010000246.1 GCA_026391855.1 Bacteroidota bacterium
AAAAATTGCCTTCATATTTTCTGAACAACTTGAATTCTTCGTTTTTATCACACAAAAAGGGCCTCAGATTCCAGGAAAGCTGGATACCCACAAAGGCTAAAATGATGATCCAGATCCGGAAAACTGTAACACCGATCTGGGGATAAGTGTTCTTTTTCTCACAGGCAAATTTTAACGCATCGATCATCAGCCTCATGCCAAAGATCCCTGAGAATACAAAAATGGCCACATGAAGAAGCTGCAAAAAGTGGTAATTCCCCCCGGTGATCTGAAAGAAGATAATGATGGGAGAGAAGGACAGTGCGATGGCAGAGGTAAGCACAAACCCGCTCAGGGTTATGATCACCATGTGCCTGAGGCTCATTTTTGAACCCAGTACCTGCTGGATGACGAAGAAGGAAGGAAAACAGATGGATAACGTGACCAGGAACAGGAAAGTAACCTTCAACCCGGCTACAATCGATTGAATAAAACTATGGTAACTGCCCATCACTAGCCCATAAATGAATGTTAATGCGCAGATTACGATTATCTGGTTGATTATTAGCTTATTAGACTGTTCTCTGTTTCTTTCTTCAAAATACGATTCGGCATTTTGGAAAATTTTGAACACTTCCAGTAATCCATTTGATGTTTTCATAGGGATTGATTTTTGAATGGAGTACAAAGATAATCAATTTTTCGATTCATTACTGTTAATTACTGTTTATTATTGTAAATTATTATTTAACCATTATTTTCTATTGTGTACTATCTGCCTATTGTGGTTTTTTTCTTCACCACACTGAAGACACATAGACCACATGGAAATATTAATTAAAACCTGATGGAGCAAAACACATTTTAAGAAACCTCAAATCGATAATTGGGATTCTTACCCTTAATGAAAAAATTATTGATTTAGCGCTTAACGACAATGAATTCAGTGATTTTGAAGATGCTTTACAATACTTTTCAGCCATTGAAAATAATTTGGAAGTTATTGTAACCCGGAATACAAAGGATTTTAAGAATTCGAAATTGCCAGTAATGACAGCTGAACAATTCAATGTAATCATTGAACCAGCTCCTTGACTGTCTTACGGCAAAGGTTACTGATATACTCAATAGTTTCAGGAGACCGGAGCGCATCAATATTCAAATTCCTTGAAAGAAAAGCCGGAGAAACAGAGAAGGGATAAGAAAGATGAGTGATTAAGCTCTTCCGGAAAGGGATTTCGGAATACGGCCAGTTTTGATGCTTTCCGAACGTAGGCGGCGTCCCACTATCCTTTCGACCATCTTACCGATTTCCAGCACTTTATCAACATCCAGCTGGGTATCGATGCCCATTTCATCCATCATCACCACCATGTCTTCGGTGGAGACCAGGCCGACTATGTTTGAGTCTTTATAGTAATACCTGCCGGTCCCGGCAACGGGTACCCCGCTCACGAAGTTTGCCGGCTGTCCGCCTATACCGCCCATGGTCGATTCAAAGTTAACCATTCCGGCCTGGAGGGCGGCCAGTACATTGGCCAGGCCCCAGCCACGGGTGGTGTGAAAATGAACGATCTGCTTCTCCGGTCTCGGAATGGCATCCAGCAGCATGGAGTAATAATCATACACCCTGTCGGGAGAGGCCGAGCCGTCATGGTCGGCATGCTCAACATCATTGGCCCCTATATCGAACCATCGTTTGGCAAACTCAACCGCCTTCTTCATTTCCGTGGGTCCTTCAATAGGGCATCCCCAGATGGTGCTCACCGTTCCGTTCACCTTTAAACCGGCGTCATGCGCCAGTGGGATATATTTCTCAGCCATCTTCCAGTATTCATCCAGCGAAAGGCCGGAGTTCTTTATATGATGCGACTCACTGGTAGAAACCATCAGCAGGATGCGGTCGGGACCAAAGCCCTCCTTCCTGGCCTGGATGGCCCGCTCAATGGCCGTTTCCCTGATGGTGATCACCGTCAGGGAAACCCCGTTGATCAGATGGGCGATCCTCTTGCTGTTGCGAAGACTCTTCATGACCTCATCAGCATCTCTGAACTGCGGCATTCCCTTAAAACCTGCCAGTATCAGTTGTTCGGCCAGCCATATCTTGGCTTCTGTAGGAATAAAGATCTCTTCGTGCTGAAAACCGTCCCTGACCGTTATATCACCTATTGTTACTTTTTTAGGGAAGTTCATGGGTTAATTTGATAATTTGATAATTTGGAAATTTGGAAATGTGAAAATGTGGAAATTTGGAAATGAGTTTGGTAAAGTGCTGTGTATTAAAGTTTAAAAGATATTACATCATTTCGGGGATTTCTCCTTCAACGATCAGTTTACCTTCGGTAGCCTTTATGATTTCTTCTACCGTGATCCCGGGTGCTCTTTCAACCAGCCTGAAGCCTTCAGGGGTTACATCCACCACGGCAAGTTCGGTAACAATTCTTTTAACGCAATTAACCCCGGTTAAAGGCAACGTGCAAGATTTCAGCAACTTGGAGTTGCCGTCTTTGTCGGTATGCATCATGGCTACGATGATGTTCCTGGCGGCAGCCACCAGGTCCATGGCGCCACCCATTCCCTTGATAAGCTTTCCTGGTACTTTCCAGCTGGCAATATCGCCTTTTTCAGAAACTTCAAAGGCTCCCAGCACGGTGAGGTCAATATGCCCGCCCCTGATCATGGCAAAACTGGCCGATGAGTCGAAAAAGGCGGCACCCGGAAGGGTTGTTACCGTTTGCTTGCCTGCATTGATCAGGTCGGGATCCACTTCGTCAGCCAGGGGAAAGGGGCCAATACCCAGCAGCCCGTTCTCCGACTGTAAAACCACCTCCATTCCTTCAGGGATATAATTCGCCACCAGGGTAGGTATCCCTATCCCAAGGTTTACATAGTAACCATCTTTCATCTCCCGGGCAATACGCCTGGCGATTCCGTTTTTATCCAATGCCATAATTGTCTGTAATATAGGTTGATTAACTGTTCCTTGTTGTTACAAATTCAATTTTCTTTTCATAATTCTCACCCTGGAAGATGCGCTGTATGTAAACACCGGGTGTATGAATATGATTGGGGTCGAGCGTGCCGAAAGGGACCAGTTTTTCAACTTCTGCTATGGTTATTTTGCCGGCAGTAGCCATGGCCTGGTTAAAATTATTGGCAGTCTTATTGTATATCAGGTTTCCGTGCGTATCGCCGACCATGGCCTTAACAATGGCAAAATCGGCGGTCATTCCTTCCTCCAGGATGTGCATCTTTCCATGATACTCCCTTACTTCCTTGTTTCCCTGCACCTCAGTCCCATAACCGGCCGGCACAAAGAATGCCGGGATACCGGCCCCGCCTGCCCTTATCCTTTCGGCCAGCGTACCCTGGGGGATCAGCTCAACCTCCAGTTCCCCACTCATCAACTGACGCTCAAATTCCTTATTCTCCCCGACATAGGATGAGATCATCTTCCGAATCTGGTGTTTTCTCAATAAAATACCTAACCCGAATTCATCAATACCGGCATTGTTTGAAATACAGATAAGTCCATGTATCTCAGTCATACTCAGCGCCTTTATGCAGTTTTCAGGAATTCCGCAAAGCCCGAACCCTCCCAGCATCAGGGTCATCCCGTTCTCTATTCCCTGTATTGCCTCCCAGGCATTTTTCACGACTTTATTCATACAAAAAGAATTATTAATTTTTACTAACTAACAGAAAAACAATACAATAATAAATTTCTCACCCAGTTCAAACCAGGACAAATATCGTTAATATAACATGCATTTACCGTACTATGTTTATTTTTTTAACCTGGTTTAATCCTCTGACAGGGTTTCAAACCCTGTCAGAGGTTGTCAGCGAACAGTCACCTCATCGATAAACACCCAGGATTTATTGCCATGATAGGGATGCCAGTCGGGCAGCAAGCGGGTAGCTGTAACGAAAAAACGGATGTATCTGGCCCTGGCCCGGCCAAGCCGGAAGGTAAACTCATGAACGCCGGCCTGGTTTTTCTGGTCTGTACCCATGGCAGCCACACCGGCTTTACGGAAGTTAATACCATCATCCGAAAGATAACAAGTGATCAGGAAAGGATGAAGGATCCAGGATTTCGGATCTTGTAATGTGCTGACAATTATTGTTTTAATACTGTCCGGCTGTTCCAGGTCAATGGTGATCTTCGGATCCAGCCCTTCCCAACCCAGCCAGTTGATCTTATAGTCCTCCGTTCCCCTTACCCCGTTGGTCAGCAGGGAAGGTCCCTGGTGAAAATACCGTTTGTCAGGCAGGGGGTCGGTGGTTACTGTTTTCTTAAAAGCCAGGTTCCCATCCGTCTGCACATTTATTGACCGTAAGGTATTCTTATAATAAACCTCTGGTGTCAGCCCGTTTTCGTTCATCATCGGCACGTTGTTTCTAATGCACACTGTATGAAAACTTTCAAGCATCTCATTCAATTCTTTCTTCAATACGTATTTATTATTCCTGTATTGATACCATCCTCTTTTCCCGAACAGGTCTGACTTGGCAATTTCCATGGTGGCAAACTGAACCGGCAGGCGGGCCAGTTTTACCCTTTCCAGCACTTCAGGTTTGAAAGCCACAGCCAGTTCGGCCTTTTCAAACAATTCTTCATATTTTTTCAGATTGTCATCCGAGAGAAAGCTGTTTTCATACAGGACCGGTGAGCCATAGATATCAAGCCTGTCGCCGCTTTTCTTCAATTCGCCGTGCAGAAGGTCGAAATACTGCCGGATGTATGGTCCTGCCTCTTCATAATAACCATTCATGAAGTCATCAATAACGGCATCGGCATTCGCTTCCGGGTTCCACAACAGTTTGCTCAGCAGGTATGCTTTCAGTTCAGCGAATTCAACGCCCTTATCGATGTTGCACTGTTGAAAGTGGGCGGTAACATTGTATTTGTTGAAGAACCGGAGGTTGGGCTGCAGGGTATGAAAAAGCGGGAAGGGGCACAGGTAGTTGGTGAACTGGACTTCATAGTCCCATATTTTAATGTTGTTACATATACGGCTCCAACCCTTCAGGTCGTCAATGAACGGCTGGCTGCTGCTGTCGGTCTCAATGGGCAGGCTTCGGTTCAGTTCGATACTGCAAAGAGTGATCATCACATTCCGGGCCGGACGGGTGATGAGGGGTGGTTTGCGGGTATACTGGTAAGCCAGGGTAGTGATCACCTTGTCGGGGAATGAGTCGGCCACCTGGTTTACAAACCGCAGCAGAAGCCCGGCCTGGCTGCCTTCTGCCAGGTCTATGGCCTTACAGCGCGGGCATTCACAGGAATAGTAGTTGTCATTCTGGCTAACCGACCAGTATTTGATGTCGGGATGGCGTTGCATGACTTCCCTGAGCTTTTTTACCGATATCCTCACCAGCTCAGGATTGGAAAGACAAAGCTGGCCCCAGGAGACCCGCTGTCCGTTGATCTGGGAGTAATATTCCGGGTGGTCTTTGAAATACTCTCCTGGCGGGACCAGGCGGTTGAAGGTATGGACATAATACCTGTCTTCCGCGGTGTTTCCCCATAAGTCTTCAATATTCTGCAGCTTCCTGAAATCCCGGTAATTTTCATCCATGAAATAAGGACCGTTAACGATGCGGATCGTGGTCGGAGGGACCTGGATGTCATCTATTCTTTTGATTTTCAGGGTAGTCTTTCGGGGTATCTTTTCAACATCAGGTGAATATTTCCTGTACCCCAGGTGATCTTCAAGGAAAGCGGTCACCCCATAGATCACACCTTTCCCTTCCCCTCCCATAATGATTAGTTTATTGCCTGAAGTCTTGATCCAAAATCCACCCGGCCTCAGTTCAGGAGCATAAACATCGGGGTATTTGCCGCTGACCCTGTTGTTGTTACCTATCAATATCTCATTATCTTCTTTCCGGTGATCATCCGTAAAAACAGGAAATTCTGCCCGGGTTATTTTTTTCAGGTATTCCTTCAGCAGGAAAGCAGCTTGTCTTTCCTCCGGCTTGTAAGCCCTGGGAATGATGATCACATATTCGGTCTTTGAATTCGATACCAGGGTAATCTCCTGTGCCTGCAACAACGGAGGTTGAAATAAAAACAGGAAAAATGCTGCCAGGTAGCGATAGTCCATGGAGAGGTAAGGTAGCGTTGTGAATTACCTTAACGAATATATTGATTTTTCTTGTAAAAACAGGCTGAAATATTAAAAAAAATCACTATATCAGGTCACTAAATTAACCATAAAACTATCTGTTCCCTGATCCCCGTTCCCCGTTCCCTTTTATTCAATTTTCCTTCCCTGATCCCCGATCCCCGATCCCCGTTCCCCTTTTCCCACCCTCAATGACACTGATCCGCCTTCATAAACGGGTATTTGTAATCAGTGGGCGGGACGAGGTTTTCCTTGATGGTACGGGGACTGACCCAGCGGAAGAGGTTTAAATGAGAACCGGCTTTGTCATTGGTACCTGACTGCCGGCTTCCGCCGAAAGGCTGCTGACCTACCACAGCTCCGGTTGGCTTGTCATTGTAATAAAAGTTACCGGCAGCATACTTAAGCACGCGGCAGGCATGAGCCAAAGCCTCCCTTTCCCTGGCAAAGATCGATCCTGTAAGCCCGTAAGGGGATGTATGATCAATAATATCAAGGGTTTGCTCGTAATCCTTATCTTCATAAACAAAAACGGAAAGGACAGGGCCAAAGATCTCTTCCTGCATAGTGACAAAGTAAGGATCAGTAGCCAGGATCACTGTGGGACTGACAAAATAACCCGTTGATTTATCGCAGGTCCCGCCAAAAATAATGCTGGCATCCTTGGTATTCCTTGCTTTTTCAATATAACCAGAGATGCGGGTAAACGCCTTTTCATCAATCACCGCATTCATAAAATTACCGAAATCATCAGGAGGTCCTACTTTAATTTCATTGATCATCTCTCCCATATGATCATGAATTTCTTTCCAGAGTGACCGCGGAATATAGGCCCTGGAAGCCGCTGAGCATTTTTGTCCCTGGAATTCAAAGGCTCCGCGTACCAGGGCTGTGGCTACCTCAGGGGCATCGGCCGAAGGATGGACCATGACAAAGTCCTTTCCACCGGTTTCACCCACAATCCTCGGGTAAGAACGGTAATGCTCAATATGATCAGCCACTGCCTTCCATATACGGTTGAAGGAGGCGTTTGCCCAATAGCGGTCCGTCACCAGGTATGAAGTTGATCACACCGTCGGGCAGTCCGGCTTCCCGGAAGATCTTCATCAGGGTATAGTTTGAAAGCAGTGCCGTATGGGAAGGCTTCCACACAACCGTATTTCCCATCAGTACCGGGGCTAGATTCAGGTTGGACGCAATGGAAGTGAAGTTGAAAGGCGTAATAGCAAAGATAAATCCTTCCAATGGCCTGTATTCGATACGGTTGATGATCCCGGGCTCGCTGGAAGGCTGGTTGTTGTATATCTCCGACATGTAAAAGGCGTTGAACTTAAGGAAATCGACACTTTCACATACAGCATCAATTTCAGCCTGGAACACATTTTTGCTCTGGCCAAGCATAGTGGTGGCATTCACCTGCGCCCGGTGCTTTGTTGCGATCAGTTCTGCAATTTTCATGGTAATCGACAGTCGTTCGACCCAGGAAATGGACTCCCATTCCCTGTGAGCCCGGCCAGCAGCCTCAATCGCCTGCTTCACCTCCTTTTCGCCCGCCTTATGGGCTAAAGCCAGCACATGACCGTGGTTGTGCGGCATAACAACCTTTTCCGTATTTCCTGTAAAAACTTCTTTTCCCCCGATAATACAGGGTATTTCAGTGACCTCGCTGCTGATCCTTTCCAGTTCTGATACAAGGGCTTTCCTTTCCCTGGTACCGGGAACATAGGATTTGATGAGTTCGTTCCTGGAACGGGTAAGGCTAAATATGGCGTTGTTCATTGTTATTGCTTTGATTATGAATTAATTAAAATGTCTTAAAGACAATTTTTTCTTAACAATTAACAAAAATAAGCAGTTGTTGTTGTAACTTCGGTAAAACCCGGGGAACCATTTTAAATTAACTAAGTTCCTTCACCGTTGGTTCTGGCAAACCAGCATAATCTTCCTCAATTTAAAAATGTTCTAAATTGAAAAGATAATCTATTGATTATCAATCACATTGATTTTATTTAGGAAGACACTGGTTAAGTGATTTCCATTCTCTTTTATATTTGTACATTACTTTATAAAATAATTTAGTAAACAATTAAAAAGATAAAAATGAAAAAAATCTACATTTTATTTGCACTTCTGTGCTTTGCATACCTGTCGAAGGCCCAGGTATACTTCACTGAAAACTTCGGCGGAGGAACAATGCCTCCTACCGGATGGAGCATCGACAACCTTGCAGCTCAATGGGGCATCGGAACTGCCAATAATGCCGGAGGAACCGGCGGAGAGGCAAAATTCACCTGGATTCAGCAAACCGCTATGTCAAGACTGATTTCTCCCATGATTGACTTAACCACTGCTTCTAATCCGACACTTACCTTTAAACATATGTATGACCGTTATGCTAATGGACCGGTTATCGGTGTCGGTGTCAGGATTGCAAACGGGCCATGGACAGTAGTCTGGTCGGTGAGCCCATCTGCCAGTATACCTGCAGAGACAAGGTATGTTAGTTTGACTAACGTAAATCAGGACAGTGTTCAGTTCTGTTTATATATAAATGGTAACCTTTATAATGTAAACTATTGGTATATTGATGACATTCAGATTTTTACACCGTTGGCACTGGATGCAAAGCTGATGTCGGTTGATCTTCCTTATTATTTGCTTGCACCTGCCACACCCAGTTTACAGGGTAAAATAATGAATGTCGGGTATACTCCGGTCACTTCATTTGATGTGGCTTACACAGTAAATGGCGGAGCTTCTTCTGTTTATTCGGTAACCGGTTTAAATCTGGCAGTGGGTGCTACTTATAGTTTTACTCACAATATTCCTTTAAACTTTACAACTTCCGGATCTTACATTATTGAGACCAAAATTCTGAATGTAAACGGAGGTACTGATCTCGATACAACAAATAATGTAATGACACAAACTGTCGGAGTGGTGCCTTACGTTCCTCCCAGGAAGGTATTTACTGAAGAGGCTACCGGCACATGGTGCCAATGGTGTGTCCGGGGAATCTGTTTTATGGACTATATGGCTACCACTTACCCGGATACCTGGATAGGCGTGGCCGTTCACAATAACGACCCCATGGTATATGCCCCTTATGACGATGCCATTGGCAGTATCATTCCCGGTTTTACCGGTTATCCAAGTGGTACCTGCGACAGGGTTGGTAACCAGGATCCATCGGAATTTGAAGCCGGATATCTTGACAGGATAGGCGCTATTGTTCCTGCTAATCTCAGTATTCAGAATTTCGCCTGGAATGCCACTTCAAGGGTGGTCAGTTTTGACCTCCAGTCTGATTTTGTTGTAGATATTGCTCATGAATTACGGTATGGAGTGGTAATTTCTGAAGATAGCGTATACGGGACAGTTGCCGGCTGGGAACAGCACAACGCATATGCAGGCGGAGGTCAGGGACCCATGTGTGGATTTGAAACGAAACCTGCAATTATTCCAGCCGCCTCGATGCATTACGATCATGTAGCCAGGCAGATATATGACACTCCCTTTGGATATCCAGGCAGTCTTCCCGCTACTATCCCCGGAGGTTCCACTCAGACGTATTCATTTACGACCACCATTCCTGCCGGCTGGAATTATAATAAACTACATTTTATCGGGTTGCTGATTGATATGGCTACCAAAGAGATCCTGAATTCTGAAGACGTGATCAGCAGCTATGCAGGTATTGTTGAAACCAACATTGATGATAAAGTGGGTGTATATCCCAATCCTTTCAACAATGTGACCAATGTTGCCTTTACCCTCAAAAAAGCTGAGGTTGTTAAGGTTGATGTCTGCAATATGCTGGGTGATGTTGTTTACAGCCAGAATGCCAGGACCTACGGATCCGGTGCCAACAAGATCCAGATCAGCAGCGATAACCTGACCAACGGTGTTTATTTTGTGAAACTGACCATTGGAAACAGGAACTATACCCAGAAAGTGTCTGTGGTTAGGTAATTTCTATACCGGCAAAAGCCGTATTAAACCATAAGGAGGAAGCTGTCTCAGTTGTTGGGGCAGCTTTCTTTCTTTTACCTATTTTTGAAAGATGACAGAAGAAAATGAATTTCCGAAGTATTCCAACATCAGGGTTTGTTACCGGATCTGGCTGGAGTCGGAAGATAATATGAAGATACTCAGCGACGATACCTGGGCCTTGCTGAGGTCGATAGGGGAACTGGGGACACTGACCCGTGCCTCGGAAGCCATGAACATCAGCTACCGTAAAGCCTGGGGCGATCTGAAGAAGGCCGAGCAGTTGCTTGGGTTTGCCCTCATCGAAAAACACAGGGGAGGAGCCCGCGGAGGAGAAACCCGTCTTTCCGGTGAGGGGCTGAGTTTTGTGAAGGCTTTTGAGGACTTTCATACAGAATTTGAAAACGATGTTCAGCAGGCGATCAGGCGGTTTAAGCGGAAATTAAAAGGAAAACCAGTCTGATGGGTCGAAAGGATATCATTGTCGGAGTAGATGATACGGATAACCTTGAAAGCCGGGGTACCGGATTCAGGGTAAGGGAGATGACCCAACAGGTTCAACAACTTGGCCTGGCTGAAATTCGGATGATCACCCGCCACCAGCTGCTGGTTGATCCCCGCATCCCGTATACCTCCCACAACAGTTCGGCCGCTATGGTTGGAACCACCGGCGATAAAGACACTTTGATACGATTTTGCCAGGAATACCTCACAAAAAACAGCGCTCCGGGTTCCGATGCAGGGCTTTGCCTTGCCGGATGGGAAGACACCTGTGTGGCAGTCATGAATTGGGGAAGAAGAGCGAAGACAGAAATTCTGACAATGGAGGAGGCCTTCCGGCTGGCAGACAGCCGGTCAATTCATCTTTCAGGACTGACCGGAAGCAGGACCGGCATCATTGGCGCGCTGGCAGCCGTTGGTCTCCGAAAGGAAGGCTGCGACGGCCGTGTTCTCTGGATGCCGGGCATGAGAGAGCTGACCGGGGTGGTTACCGTTGAACAACTGATCCGGCAGTTTCACCTTGACCAGGTGATGGACATAAACGGAGAAGTTGTATCTTTGCAAAGCCGGATCAACCTGGGCGACTGGTTCAGACCGGTGATGAAAGACAGAAAATGTATCTTATTCGTTGAAGAGACTGACCATGAATCCTACCAATACAGGGTTGCTGCAAAGGACTATATCAAAAGTAACTCCCAATAGCCGGGTACAGCTGTTACTGGAAGTGATCTTCCTGTTTGCCCTGGGTGCCCTGGCAGCCGTGCTCCATGCCAGGCTCAGGATACCGCTGTCACTGCCCGGCCGGCATGGAATGATCTTTATGGCGGTGATCATTCTC
Organism: Bacteroidota bacterium; assembly: GCA_026391855.1. GTDB lineage: Bacteria > Bacteroidota > Bacteroidia > Bacteroidales > CAIXZF01 > JAKLIX01. The sequence goes on from JAPLDE010000246.1 coordinate 11,443, forward strand.
GGCAGGATGACCTCCGGGCTTACATCCGCATCATTCATCAGCTGCCTGGGAGCCTCAACCCTGATGCTATCCGCGGCTTTCAGTTTCGGAGATCCTTTCAACCCATTGATCTACATGGGTTTGGGTATCTTTCTTGATATGGCATACCGGTTTACCTTCTCTCTGAAAAGAAGCATCTTTTTAATGGGCTTACTTGCAGGCATCACATGGATGGGAATCCCTGCCTTCCGGCTGCTGATCGGGCTGTTCACTCAGTTGCCCCTCCATTCCCTCCGTCATGGGCCGGTCGTTCCTTTCCTTTCCCACTTCGTGTTCGGTTTCGCCGGAGGCGTGCTGGGATTCTTCATGAATAGCAAGATTAAATAGCAGGGATTCTTTCTTTGTGAATTCTGAGAGATATCCGTCCGGAAACGGGTTGCATATCCAAATTTTATGTTAATTTGCAGGTATATTTTCAACGGGGATATGCTAAAAATTTTCAACGATTTTCATAGGAAGGGATGGCTGCTTTACCTTGTCGTTGTTGGTTTCTGTTTCTTTATCACGACAATAACTTCCTGTAAAAAGGATGAACCTGCCTCTTCCCCGGTGATCACATTGATACAAGACAGTGGGTTTGTTTACCGCGACAGCATACTGGCCGTTAACCAGAAAATTACCATAGGTATTACGGCCGGGGGATCGGATGCAGTCATAACCTACCTGGGCATCAGGCTTGAAACGGAAAGCAAGGTAACTAACCTGCTGGATTCGGGCATTCATGTGAGGTCGTTGCGTTACACCCGGCAGATATCTAAAGGAGCCAGCAATACCGAGCGCTGGATCATAACCGTGATGGACAAAAACCGCCACCAGACCTCTGTAACCCTTACCTTTACCCGCGATCCAAATTCAGGTTTCAGCCCCATCAGCCATTATCCGTCCATCATGCTGGGCGCACAGGACAACTCTTTTTATCCTCATTGTTTCTCGGTAATCGGTGGCGCAACCCTGGCAAATGATTCGGCCACCCTCCACCAGGAGATGGCAGACATATTTTATTATTACAACCAGGGGGGAGGTCCTCCGGCTTACCTTTGCACCTTCTCCTCCCCGGGTGAGAACGATGCCCCGACTTTTTACCCTTTCATCACAAACTGGACCATCCGAAACAGCACCTATTATAACCTGGAAACGACAGTTACCCTGCAGGATTTCCGGGATTGCACCAACGACAGCCTGTTACTGGCAGCCTACGACGAATCCGTCGGAAAAAGAAAATTCAAAAATGCGGTAGCCGACAACATTATCCCTTTTAAGACCCAATCGGGGAAGAACGGCCTCATGAGGGTGTTAACAGCCATAGCTTCTCCCCAGGGATATATTGAAGTGGAAATGAAGGTCCAGAAGTAGACCAATACAATGAATGTCAATTATTTATGAAGAAAATATATTTTCTCTTACTTTCCTTTTTTCCGTTACTCATTCAGTCTGTATCATATTCACAACAGGGAGTGGAGGGCAAGGTATTTGATCTGCCCGGTGTGGTGATCACGGCCACCCGTTTTGAGAGAAATATGGCTGTTTTACCGGCCACTGTGGATGTCATCAGCAAAAAACAGGCAGAGCAGATCCCGGCTAACAATGTTGATGACCTGTTGCGGACGGAAGCCGTGATGTCGGTTGACCGGGCCAGCGGCATCTTTTCAAAGAACGCCAGCATCACCATGAGGGGGCTGAACGGAAGCTACCGTACCCTGGTCCTGGTGGATGGCATCCCGATCAATAAGGCCGACGGTGGAGCCATCAACTGGAGCCGGCTGAACGTGAATAATGTTGAACGGATTGAGATCGTGGAAGGGCCTAATTCAGCCCTGTACGGGGGAAATGCCATGGCCGGAACTATCAACATCATAACTACCCGTCCTGAGAAGAAGGCAGAGGCCTCGGTAAAGGTCTTCGGCGGGTCGTTGAATACCATTGGAGGAACGGCATACATAGGCGGAAGCCAAAAGCCCGATCATGGACTGTACTGGTCGGTGAATACCTTCTACAGGAAGGGAGACGGCTATATTATCACCCCGGAAAGCCTGCGCGACTCTGCCGATGCAGCCCTATTCCTGAAGGAGTATAACGTTGGCGGCCGGGTGGGTTACCGGCTGAATGGAAACAACCTGATAGAGGCAGAAGGGAATTTTTACGATGATATAAGAGGTGACGGAAAAAAAATCTATGAAGGAGGCTATTACAAAAATACTACCTGGAATACCCGGTTGAAGTATATCGGACGGGTAAACAAGATCCAGATCAGGGGAGATGTTTTTTTTCAGCGGGAGGAATATTTCTACCGCAAGGAAAGCCTGAAGAAAGATAAGCTACCACCATACGGCCTCCTGGGTTATACCTGGTATGACACCCAATCGGAGAAAAGCGATTACGGGATGTGGCTGAGTGTTGAACGTGATTTCACCAGGTTTGGCGTGCTTACCGCCGGAATCGACCTGAAGTCGGGCAATGTGGATGGTTCAGACAGCTACATGACCTCAACCGATGTGGTTACCAATAAGGGCAGTATGGACGGACAGGCGGTTTTTGTCCAGGATGAGCTTGAACTGGTGAAAGAAAAGTTATGGCTGACGGCAGGTCTGAGATTCGATCATGCCTGTTTTCATAAGGGAAGTTTTTATATCGACCAGCCTACTTCTGTAACCAGTTTACTGGCGGAATACCAGAAAAACTACACCAATACGTCCCGGGATGCCCTCAGCCCTAAACTGGGGATACGATACATTCTGAACCGTTTTCTTTCATCTTATATGTCATACGGCAGAGGGTTCCGACCTCCCATCCTCGATGATATGTGCCGGAACGGTAATGTTACCAAGGGCCTAAAGCTGGCCAACCCGGCCCTGAAACCTGAATTTCTCGATAATGCCGAGTGGGGATTCCATTGGAAGCCTTTACCGGTTCTGGGTTTCCAATCTACCCTGTTTTATTCGGTGGGTCATGATTTCCAATATTTTGTAGGAACCGGCGACAGCATCTTCAGCGGGAATACTCCCAAGCCTGTATTGATGCGGGAGAATGTGGGTGAAGTGAAGATTTATGGATTGGAGTTAAAAGCTAACTGGATGATAAACAAATGGTTGGAATTGAAAACCACGTATTCTCACACGAATTCAGAAATCACCAGTTTCAATCTCCGAAATCGTTATAAAGGAAAAGATTTAAAAGGGAAATCGCTGATGGAGGTATCTCCCGACATTTTTTATTCCTCCCTGGTATGGTACAACCCCTGGGTGAATGTCTACATTTCTTATAATTACAATAATTTTCAGTGGGCCGACGATGAAAACACCCTGAAGAACCCGGATTATTCGCTGGTGGAACTAAAGATCCGGAAGGATATCACCCCTTCGCTTTCCCTCTCCATAGGCGTTCAGAACCTGCTGGATTCCAGGTACTTCGACAACAAAGGAAACCTGGGCTTGCCGAGATATTTCATAGGTAGTGTTTCGTACAGGATGTAATAGTTTGCTTTTTAACTCTGTCAGGGTTTCTAGGCAACCCTATGGTTTTTTCAGCAATTTAAAGAAATACTATCCGAACAGTGGAAATCGTTATATTTCGCTCAATATTCAACAATCTGACTTTATGACTGTAACAGAAGCTGTTGTAAGTAAAAGAGTGGCCCTGATGGTTACTACTTTTTCTTCTTTCCTGACAACCTTTATGGTATCGTCTATCAACATTGCTCTGCCCACTATCGGGAAAGATTTCTCCATCACAGCCGTTAAACTCAGTTGGGTGGCCACCGCCTACCTGCTGGCAGCAGCGGTTTTCCTGGTTCCCTTTGGCAGGATCGCCGATATCTACGGGAGAAAAAAGATCTATGTCACGGGAATCGCGGTCTATGCCCTCACATCGCTGATGGCCACCCTTGCACCGACTTCAACGGTCCTGATCATCAGCCGGGGTATTCAGGGTTTCGGAGGCTCAATGATCTTCGGGACAGCGTTAGCTATCCTGACTTCGGTATTTCCTCCGGGAGAAAGAGGAAAGGCGCTGGGTTTCAACCTGGCAGCAACATACATGGGTTTATCCCTGGGACCTTTCGCAGGAGGTATTCTTACCCATCAGTTCGGATGGCGGTCTATATTCCTGGTCAGCACGGTGTTAAGTACATTGCTGATACCGGTTATCATTCTCAGGATCAAGGCAGAATGGGCCGACGCCAGGGGTGACCGTTTCGATCTGAAGGGTTCCCTTGTTTACATGATCGGATTGCTGGGATTGATGTACGGTTTTTCCCGCCTACCCTCACTGGAAGGTGTATTGCTGCTGGTGTCAGGTATTCTCATCCTTGCTTTTTTTCTGCGCATCGAAAAAAAGATCGTCTCTCCTGTTCTCGATCTCAGTCATTTCAGGCATAACATCGTTTTCATCTTTTCGAACCTGGCGGCTTTCATCAATTACAGTGCGACTTTCGCGGTAGGTTTCCTGCTAAGCCTGTACCTCCAGTATATCAAAGGTCTCAATCCACAGGAAGCCGGGCTGATCATGGTTGCTCAACCGATTACCATGGCTCTCTTTTCTCCGCTTGCAGGCAGGTTGTCGGATAAGATCGAGCCTCAGATCGTGGCCTCCATCGGTATGGGCCTTACGGTTGCAGGTCTGGTCCCTTTTATTTTCCTGAGTTACAATACACCTATTGCCTATATCGTAGCAACCCTTTTACTGATCGGCATCGGTTTTGCCTTGTTCTCTTCTCCCAATACCAATGCGATCATGAGTTCGGTGGAGAGAAGGTATTACGGCATTGCTTCAGCCTCGATGGGTACGATGCGGCTGACCGGTCAGGTAATCAGTATGGGCATCGCTATGATGGTCTTTGCCATGGTAATAGGTAAAGTGAAGAGCACCCCTGAATGTTACCCTTTGTTCCTGAGAAGCACGCACATAGCCTTTACCATCTTCGCCAGTCTTTGCTTATTGGGGGTTTTTGCTTCACTGGCCAGGGGGAAACTGCGGTAGG
>JAPLDE010000140.1:0-25113 GCA_026391855.1 Bacteroidota bacterium
TATCGTTAATTATTCAACAGTTCACAATATTCAATCATTCTGACTGAAAATGAGGAAGTTGCCTGAACAATAAGGGAATCACCGATGTTTTTCATAGCTTTTCTTCATATAGATGCATTTCATACCCTAAAATGGAAAAAAGTCAAGAAAAAAAATTAACCGGTATACCGGTACATTGAATAACTGACAAACAAGCAATTGGAAACAAATGAGGTTTCAATTCTATCATTAATTTAATAGAATTTTCACTACCTTTCCTGAACCAAACTAAAAAGGAATTTCCAATGTTAACCTTTACACGCCTTGTAAGTATAGTTTTGTTGTTGGGTTTGTTGACCATTGACCTGATGGGTCAGGTTCCAAACCCGGCTGTAGCGGTCAATATTTCCGGCACCGTGAAATACGAGAATGCAGCTCAGACCGGTCTCGACCAGGTTAACGTATTTCTGAAACAGGGAGCTACGGTCATCGATCAGACGCTTACCAATCACGACGGGGGTTTTACCTTCCAGCAGGTGTCGCCTGGTTCTTACACCCTGAGTTTCCAGACTACCAAACCCAGTGGAGGCATTAACTCAACCGATGCGTTGATTGCATTCCGGCATTTCATGGGATTAAGCCCGCTGACAGGGATCAAATTCCTTGCCGGAGATGTGAATGGTACCGGATACATCAACGTGACTGATGCTTTGCTCATCCATAGCCGGTTTTTGGGTCTGATCAGCACCTTTACTGTTGGCGATTGGTGTATTCCTTCGGTAAATTTGCAAATAGCGGATTCTCAACCTGCGCCTTTACTTATTAAGGCTCTTTGCTATGGAGACCTTGACGGCAACTTTATTCCTCCCGTTGCTTTCCAATGTGGTGATAATCTGACAGATACACGCGATGGCAAACAATACGCCACCGTTCAGATTGGAACCCAATGCTGGATGAAGCAGAATCTGAACGTCGGCACCCTTATCAACGGAAACCAGTCTCAGACCAACAATGCCGTAATCCAGAAATACTGCTACAATAATCTCCAAAGCAATTGCTCAGCTTATGGCGGTTTGTACCAGTGGAATGAGATGATGCAGTATGACACCAATGCCGGAGGACAGGGAATCTGCCCTATCGGCTGGCATATTCCTACCGATGCCCAATGGACAACTCTGACTGATTATCTTGGTGGAAGTGATTTAGCCGGTGGAAAACTGAAAGAAACAGGCACAACTCATTGGGATTCGCCAAATACAGGTGCCTCCAATGAGAGCGGGTTTTCTGCCTTGGGTTCCGGTTACCGCACATTAGGAGGTAACTTTTTGGGTTCCAAGATAATAACCTATTTGTGGACATCTCATGAAGCAACAGTTGAAAATGCCTTTAGCTGTTATATTGATTATGAAAACGGGAGTATTATTCAATATGAGACAGGAAAGACGTATGGCTTTTCTGTTCGCTGCCTGAAGAACTGCCCCAATACCAGCACTTCTGATGCCGGGCCTGACCAATTTGATCTGCCGGATACCATTACAATACTGGCAGCTAACCCTCCAGCCATAGGCGAAACCGGTACCTGGACCATCATCAGCGGAATGGGTGGAACCATTGCCGATTCCAGTAGTTCAACTTCCACATTTACAGGACAATATAGCCAGAGTTATACATTAATTTGGACGATTTCCAATGCTTGTGGAAGTTCTTCTTCTGATACTGTATTTATTTCTTTTATTGAATCTCCTTTTATTTGTGGCTCAATACTGACAGATATAAGGGATGGTCAAATATACAGCACCATTCAGATTGGGACCCAATGCTGGATGAAGAAAAATCTGAACATTGGAACGATGGTTATTGGTTCAAATAGTGAAACCAACAATGGAATCATTGAAAAATATTGCTATGACAATAATCAGGCAAACTGCACAATTTATGGAGGACTGTACGACTGGAATGAAATGATGCAGTATACGAACAATTCACAGGGTATTTGCCCCAACGGATGGCATATACCCTCAGATATGGAGTGGTGCACATTAATTAATTTACTTGACCCAACCGTTGATTGTAGTTTTGGATGGGATTACACTAACGCTGGTGGCAAAATGAAAGAGACCGGTATAACACATTGGAATTCACCTAATACTGGTGCTTCAAACTCAAGCGGGTTCACAGCGCTTGGCAGTGGATGTAGAAATCCCAGTAATAATATGTTTTATGATCTTAATAACATTTCATATTTCTGGACATCGACAGGATCATATGAAGGCTCTTTGCTCTATGGATTAGGTAATTACAGTGAAAGTATTACATCATACGGTGCAGGTTCGTTAAACGGTTATTCGGTCCGTTGCATGAAGATTGCCTGCAACCAGCTACCTTCACAATCAGATGCCGGTCAGGATCAGACTGTTATCGGAACAACAACAACGCTGGCGGCGAATACACCTCAACATGGAACCGGAACCTGGAGTATTATTTCAGGAGCAGGAGGAGTTTTTACCCAACCAAACAATCCATCAACTGAATTTAACGGGAATATTGGAACATCCTATACGCTGGTTTGGTCAATAACAACATCTTGCGCAGGTAGCCTAGATAGTGTTGTAATTAGGTTGACATCTGATGGCTTTTATTGTGGGTCGGAATTGGTTGACTCCAGGGATGGAAAAGTATACAATACAGTGCAAATAGGTAATCAATGCTGGTTGAAGGAGAATCTAAATATTGGGACAATGGTTACCAGTACTGTTACTGGTTCATCTCATTCAAACTGCAGTAATAATGGAGTTATCGAGAAGTATTGTTTCAATAATGACACGGCATATTGTGCTATATATGGTGGTTTATATGACTGGAACGAAATGATGCAATACACAAATACCCCTTCTGGTCAGGGAATTTGTCCTCCAGGTTGGCACCTTCCATCCTTTACTGAATGGAAAACTCTTGGTGAAATATTTGGTGGATTGGAAATAACCGGAGGTAAAATGAAAGAAACTGGACTTGTCCATTGGAATTCTCCCAATGAGGGAGCAACTAATGAGAGCGGGTTTACCGCTCTTGGAACTGGCAATCGTTTCTACACTGGAGCAATGGGCAATCTGAAAAATTACAATCACTACTGGTCTTCATCAAAGAGTTATGTCGATGACGCATGGGAACTCGAATTATGTTACAACTCCCTCGGTATAAATGCAGGTAATTTCCACTTACAGAATGAAGGGTCATCAGTCCGTTGCCTGAAAAATGATTGTAGTCAGCCACCTACCCAATCTAATGCAGGCCCGGATCAGACAAATACAGGCACAACCACTTTGCTGGCAGCAAATACTCCTCAATATGGATTAGGATCATGGAGTATTGAAAGTGGAAATGGTGGTCATTTTTATCTTCCTGACAGCCCAACCAGCATATTTTCAGGATTGGCCGGAGGTAATTATACATTAAGGTGGACTATAACCAATAACTGCATTAGTAACTTTGATGAGGTTGTAATTAGTTTCACTTGTCCGGCAACAACTATCTCCCTTGCAGGACCAGACCAGCTCAGTATTCCCGGAATAACAATAATGCTGGCAGCCAACCATCCAGCCGCTACAGAAACTGGTACCTGGATCATTGCCGAAGGGACAGGGGGTACCCTTGCTGATTCAAACAATCCAACCTCCTTGTTTACAGGACAACCCAGCCATAGTTATTTATTAGTTTGGAGAATTACTAATTCTTGTGCAAACTACAGTAATGATACAATAAACGTTTCATTTACAGCACCAATTGGTCAGCCCTGCCTGGGATTACCCACTTATAGTTATGGTGGGCAAACCTATAACACAGTTCAAATTGGATCTCAATGCTGGATGAAGGAAAACCTAAATATTGGAACAACTATCAATGGTTCAGCAAATCAAACAAATAATGATACAATTGAAAAGTATTGCTATAACAATGATCCGGCGAAATGCGCCGAATTTGGAGGATTATATCAGTGGAATGAGATGATGAAATATATAAATACGCCTGGTAATCAGGGTATTTGCCCAAACGGCTGGCACATACCAACTGATGCTGAGTGGTGTAGTTTGATGACTTATCTTGAACCAACAATAGATTGTAATATTTATGGGAATAGTGGAAATTTAGTTGGTGGGAAACTTAAAGAAACCGGATTAATACACTGGATATCACCAAATAACGGTGCAACTAATGAAACCAGCTTTTATGCTCTTGGAGGTGGTTATCGTTCTCAAGATGGCTATTTTTACAATATGAAATTTAACGCAATATTCTGGTCTTCATCTATTTATAATATTGATAATGCCCTAGATAGGGGTTTAAGCTATAACAGCCCTAAAATAAGCCGCGGCAAAGGCAGTCAATTTTACGGCTTTTCTGTTCGTTGCATTAATGATAGCAGCTTCCAGTAATCTTCGTTGCATTAAAAATTAACCGGTATACCGGTACATCGGTACACCGGTACACCGGATAACTGAATCACTGTCTCAGAAAAAGATCCCCCGGCTTTTCAGCAATAATCCCCGCCCAGTAGGCATAATCAAATAAGGCTTCCACAGCTGCCTTTCCTTCTGTACCAAGGTCAAGAGTGAACTCATTCACATACAGGCCGATATGCTGGCGGATCACCTCGTCATCGGTCTCCTGCGCCAGGGATTTAATATAGGGCCAACCTTCTTCAGGATATTGGTAAGAATACTCCAGGCTTTTCCTGATGAGGCGGTCTATTTTTTGTAAAGCTGCTGTACCCAGGCTTCTTTTGGCAATGATGCCTCCCAGCGGGATGGGGTTGCCGGTCCTCTTCTCCCATATTTCACCAAGGTCGGCGATCTTTTTCAACCCTTTTTGTTCGTAAGTAAACCGGCTCTCATGTATGATCAACCCCAGATCTGTCCGCCCATCCAATACAGCCTGTTCAATATCTGAAAAGAGTATAATCTCTTTCATTTTCAGATCAGGAAAGGCAAACCCGAGTAATAAGCTGGCTGTGGTGTTTTCACCGGGAATGGCGATTGTTTTTTCCGAAAGCCGGTCTCCCCTCACATCCTCCTTACCGATTATGAGGGGACCACATCCCCTTCCAAGAGCAGAACCTGAATTCAACAACACATATTGTTGATATACATGAAGATAAGTGTGAAAACTGACTTTGCTTACTTCAGCGACACCCAATAAGGTTCTTTTATTAAGCTCCTCAACATCAGCAATATACATTTCAAATTCGAATCCTTCACCATCAATACGGTGGTTTACCAGGGCATCGAAAATAAAAGTATCATTCGGACAGGGTGAGAATCCGAGTCGCATGACGGGTCGGGAATTAATGAGCCTGAGCTCCTGACTAAATTTCCTTGGCTATTTCCTTCCAGATTTTAGCCAGGGAAGCCAGTGCCAGGTCAACTTTCCATACCGATTTGTTACGCCTTTCGATGAGATTGGATATCGACCGGATCTCAATAAAAGGAACATTGTACTTCAGGCAGGCATAGAAAAAGGCAGCACCTTCCATCGTTTCGATGCGCGGTGAGAACTGCTGAATGACCTGTCTGATTGAGCTGTCTCTTCCATGGATGGTATTAACGGTTCCTCCCTTTACTTTTGCCAGGTCTTTGGTGGCATTCCAGGTATATTCTGTCGGGTTGACCAATACTCCGTTCTGGTATGGAGCCGTGTTTTTATCGGCCAGGCCAAGGTCAAAAACGGACAGGAATGAATCGCCATCCTCAGCTCCGATATCGGTAACGGCTTCAGCGGTAACTTCAACCACTTTGCCGGGATACAGGGCTTTGTAAAAAGAACCGGCAATTCCCATATTGATGGCCAGGTCATAAGAATTCTTTGAGAAAACCTTTCCTAATTCGAAGGCCGTAGCCATCATACCCGGGCCGGTAACCAGCTTGGTCACCTCGAGTCCTTTAACTTTCGAAATGTTAAGAACATCGGCTTCTTTTTCAGTAGCAACCACCAATAATACTTTCTTCATGGTACTGTATAATTTAAATTTATTAACCTAACAACTAATCAGGGGTTTTGTTAAATACTATTAATTTTTCTGTACGGTAAACAAATAAATGTTTTAGTTAAAAAAGTATCTAGCTTTTGATGTTGGGCAGTTCAAGACCATAACCCTTCTTTTTATCCTCAGCTTTGAGCAAATAGGCAAAGACAATGGCCAGCAGTCCGAAAGAAGTAAACACCAGCATGGGAACGGTGTAATTGTATTGGGTTACCTCCTGTCCGTCAACCATAACTTTTCCGATGATACAGTATTCATTGAGGATCCATCCGATCAAAGCCGGAACGAACATCAATGCAACGGCATTCTGTACCCAAAAGATCAGGGCATAGGCAGTACCCAGCTGTCGTTCGGGGATGATTTTCGGCACTGAAGGCCACATGGCTGAAGGCACCAGGGAAAAGCCAATCCCCAGTATGATCATCAGGATGATGGCAATGATCCAGTGATGCAGGAAAGGAAGGGAGAAAAGTAAATGAACGGCAATGATGATAAGGGATCCGATAATCATAATAGAGGCCCCTTTACCTTTCCGGTCGTAAAGATTACCGAAGAAAGGAGTTAACAAAATGGTTCCAAACGGAAGTAATCCCGGTATGGATCCGGCCCAGTTCTCAGCCACTCCATATTTTATAATCATTAAACCAGTTGCATACTTCAGGAAGGGGAAAACGGCGGAATAGAACAAAGCGCAAAGAATGGTGATATACCACCAGCCTTTGTTCCTGATTATGAACAGGATATCTTTGAAGCTGAATTCTTCTTCAGGTTCAGCCTTTGTTTCAGCATTGAGATCAGCCAGGGAAATATCCAGTTTTCTATCCTGGAAGGTGTAGACGAAAAAAGCCAGCACTCCTATACACAACATGATCAGGCAAAGAAGGATGGGATAGGATACATGGCCCATCCATTTAGCCAGTGGCAGTGAAGTTGACAGCGCAAGAGCGGTCCCCAGCCTGGCGATGGCCAGCTGAAGTCCCATGGCCAGCGCCAGTTCATGCCCCTGAAACCATTTAACGATCACTTTCGACACTGTGATCCCGGCAACTTCAACCCCTACCCCAAAGATCGCAAATCCAAGTGCTGCAATCCAGACCTGTGCCGGAAATGACCAAAACAGGATATGCCACGACATATTATCGAGTGAATGAGTGGAAATAGCCCAATATTTTATGGCAGCACCGGCAACCATAACAATGGCGGAGGTCAGTCCTGTGAACCGTATTCCCATCTTATCCAGTATGATCCCTCCGAAAATGAGGAAGAAAAGGAATACATTGAACCACCCGTATGCGCCTGTAAACCAGCCATAATCAGCACTGTTCCAATGCAGTTGCTTATCCAGCATCCCTTCCAGGGGCGACATCACATCGGCCAGGTAATATCCGGCAAACATGGTAAAAGCTACTACGAGCATGGCCGTCCAGCGGGCTGCTTTGGAATCGCGTAAGGTTCTTCTCAGTGTTTCGGTCATAATAATTGTTCTTTAAAAAAAATTTCAGCCCGCAAAAATACTGATTTATTTGAAGTTATCATGTTTTCCTTTCCTCTACTTAAATTTTCTTTATATATGCCTGATTATTATGAAATTACAATTTTACCAGGAAAGATGATCAATCAATTCCACCTAAAACACCATTTGATGAAAGGTGTTAATAACCTTCGTTGCAGTATTCCGTAAAAAACTTATTCAGGGTTATCAAACAAACCGTTAGTCTTATAAAAAAAATAGGTACTTTTGTACGTTTTTTACGAAGTTTAACCCAATAAAACCGATGAGAACAATTTCCCGTCTCCTTTTCATTCTTGTAATCATTCTTCCTGCGATTTCACTGGCAGAACATGTATCTCCTAAACTGGCCGGAAAGGTAGCCTGTAATTTCTATTTCGAAAAAGCCTCCCGGGTGATGCACCTGAAAAAGAGCGAAGTTCAAATTTCTGATTTACAAATTGTTAATGAAAACGGAAAAGATCTGTTCTATATCTTCTCCATCAATATTAACAAGGGTTTTGTTTTGGTATCAGCTACCGACCAGGTGGTTCCTGTAATGGGTTATTCTTTTGAAGGAAATTTCAGGCTCGACGATCAGCCGGAGAATCTTTCCAACTGGATGTCACAGTATAAATTGCAGATCACCAGGGTGTTGGATGAAAACCTTCCTACGGACCCGGAAGTTAAGACCCAATGGAAAAAATATTCAGCCGGCAGTTTCACCCCTGAAAAAAGTATTTTAAATGTTAATCCGCTGGTTACCACTATGTGGGACCAGGGTTGTGATTATAACGCGATGTGTCCCACCGCCAGCGGGGGCCCCTGCAACAGGGTATGGGCAGGATGTGTGGCTACCGCCATGGGTATGGTGATGAAATATAATAATTACCCGCCCCAGGGAACAGGTTCTCACAGCTATCCCAGTCAGTATGGTACGCTTTCGGCTAACTTTGGCGCCACTACTTACGATTGGGCCAATATGCCCGATGCACTCTGGGGATCAAACACAGCTGTTGCCACCCTGCTGTATCACTGTGGTATCAGCGTAAATATGAATTACGGCACCAATGGTTCAGGCGCCTATACCCCAGACGTAAGGACCGCCCTGGTCACCTTCTTTGACTACTCTTCAACCACTCTGTACGCTCAACGGATGTCATACAGCAACACCGGATGGCAGAACCTGCTCAAGGGCGACCTGGATGCCGGACGGCCAATCGTTTATAGCGGCCAGGACCCTGATTTCGGCCATTGCTTCGTATGCGACGGTTACCAGGGAACCAACTATTTCCATTTCAACTGGGGATGGAGCGGCTGGAACAACGGCTACTTCTATCTCGATAACATGAATTCGGGAAATGGGACATTTAACAGTGCCCAGGCTGCTGTTGTTCATATTGCCCCTTCCCTTGCCCCAACGGCGCAATTTACAGCCTCCGCCACTACCATCTGTTCTGAAACAACCGTTCAATTTACCGATGCCAGCTCAGGTAACCCCACTTCATGGAACTGGTCATTCCCGGGAGGAACACCTTCATCATCAACCCTGCAAAGTCCGTTGGTCATATATAATGTTCCCGGCCAGCACGATGTAACTCTTTCTGTCACCAACAGCTTTTCCAGCAATTCCCTTACCAAAACAAACTATATCAAAACCAAATCCAAACCCTACGGTACTTTCCCTGAAGACACCTTACTATGTGATAATCAAAGCATTACACTTGATGCCGGAAATCCGGGTGCCTCATATATATGGTCAACCGGGGCTAACACCCAGACTATCGTTGTCGATTCAAACGGGATCGGTTATGGTTCAAAGAAATTTTTTGTCGAGATCCTTTCAGCAGAAGGATGCTGGAACAAAGATTCTGTCCGGCTCTCTTTCGGCAGTTGTGCCGGGATTCCTGAAAATGACCGCACTACCCTTCAATACTATCCCAACCCCACACGCGGTATGCTGTATATTAAAAATGGTTCAGGTAATTATGCCGGTTTCCGGTTTCAGCTCTTTGATAGTCGTGGATTAAAAGTATCTGAAAGGGAAACACTTTCTCCATCTGACACGGGAATCGACCTGTCGCAGCTCCCGGAAGGTTTGTACCTGGTAGTGATCGATCAGCAGGGAAAGAGAACCACCGGAAAGCTGACCCTGATTAAATAAGGTATTTTTTTTGATTTCAGTGACCCTGCTTACGGCTCTGCAATATTAGGGAACCGGCGGTATTGATGCAACCTTCACCGCATCACTTTTCCCTATTGACATTATTACTACTTTTGGGGTATGAATAGTACTTTCAGGACAATCCTGCTCATCGCGATCACTCTTTCAGGTTTTCTGATTCCTGTGACCGCATATTCCCAGCTGAGCCGGGGTGGAATCCCGTTCTCAATAAAATATCAGCTGAATGAAGAGAATCTTCCGGCCCTCATGCTGGCAAACCCCGGACTGCAGCCGATAAAAACAGAAGATGATTCTCTTGATAAACAGGGCAATCCATACAGGTATGCCATCAACATACCGGTGAACATAAACCCTGAACAGCAGGGGATGTGGCAGGATCTTTCCAATGGCGACAGGTTATGGAGAATGAAAGTGACAACCAAAGGAGCGTTGGCACTGGCCTGCTATTTCGATCAATTTTATCTTCCGCCTGATGCCCGGCTTTTTCTTTATGATGACTCACATCGTCACATACTGGGTGCCTTTACCAGCGACAACAACCAGACGGACGGCCGGTTTGCCACCGAATTGATCCCGGGAGAATCCGTTGTATTGGAATATTTTGAGCCGGCTTCACAGCGGGGTAAGGCTGTTATTGAATTATCCGAGATCTCTTATGCTTACAGAGGAGTACCCGCTTATGACCCTTCAGGGGACATCCGGGGTTTTGGCGGTTCAGGTGCCTGCGAAGTGAATGTTAACTGCCCGGAAGGCCAAAACTGGCAGCTTCAGAAGCGAGCTGTGGTGATGATCGGGATAAAGGTTGGTGGATCATCTTACTGGTGTTCAGGAACCCTTGTCAACAACGTAAAACAGGATTACTCCCCATATGTCCTCACGGCTGATCACTGTGGGTTGACAGCCACAGCCGGCGACCTGAGCCAATGGGTCTTTTATTTTAATTATGAAGGTCTTGATTGTGGTGATCCGCTGCAGGAACCTGTTCATAAGACCCTTACCGGCGCTTCAAAAAAAGCCGCCAGCGGAGGAAACGGGCAGGTTGTCTTTTCCGACCTTTACCTGGTGCTGCTTAAAAACCCTGTCCCTGCTGCCTATAATCCCTTTTACTCGGGCTGGAACCGTCAGAATACACCAAGTCCTTCCGGGATAGGAATTCATCACCCAGAGGGCGACATTAAAAAGATCTCCACCTATTCGGCACCCGTGGTCTCCTCAACCTGGGGTACCACACCCAACACCCACTGGGCTGTAAAATGGGTCCAGACCCAAAGCGGGAACGGGGTTACCGAGGGAGGTTCCTCAGGCTCTCCCCTGTTCAATAACCTGGGATTGCTGGTGGGCCAGCTTAGCGGTGGAGAATCTTCCTGCAGCGCCCTTAACGGGATCGACCTTTACGGTAAGTTTTCCTATTCCTGGCAGCCTTCTGGGTCTGACTCATCCAACAGCCTTCACCACTGGCTCGATCCCGACAACACCAACCAGCTTGAACTGAGTGGTCTGGGTGCCGACATCCCTTATGTTATTGCTAACTTTACCGCAGATAATGATACCGTTACAGTTGGTTCAACCGTGAATTTCTCCGATCTGACTATTGGATCGCCAACCATCTGGAAATGGGCTTTCGATGGTGCAACTCCTTCTCTTTCAACAGACCAGAACCCAAAAAGCATCCAATATAAAAAAACAGGGGTCTTTTCTGTAAAAATGAGATCCGCCAATAATGCCAGTGCCGACAGCCTGGAAAAGAAAAGATACATTACCGTGTTACCCCACATCTTCCCAAATCCGCACAGCGATTATGTCACCATTGACCTGGGCGATGAACCTTCAGATGACTTTCAGGCAGATGTTACCAACCTGCTGGGTCAGAAAGTCCAGTTCATCATAAAAGAAATAACCCCCGGGACCCGTTATGGTATTTATATTTCAAACCATGTACCCGGAATGTATTACCTGGAAATAAAAGCTGCAGGATTAAACCTAAATAAAAAGATCATGCTGATCAGAACACAATGATAAAATCAATCTTTCAAATTGCTTCACTCACTTTACTGACGCTGGTTTCAATCATTCTCCCAGCCCAGGAACTTACCCATACAGACCATTGCGGAACTGTACTATACAACCGTCAGCTGGAAACGGATCATCCCGAAATAGGAAAGGCCAGGGAGGCCTTTCACAGGCAGTTAGACGCATACCTTGCCTCTATGCCTCATGAAAAGAGGAGCCCGAAAGAGGTCATCACTATCCCTGTTGTGGTGCATGTGGTATGGAACACAGCAGAACAAAATATTCCCGATGAGCAGGTCTGGTCTCAGTTTTTTGTCTTAAACGAAGATTTCAGACGGCTGAACCCCGATACTATTCATACCCCTGCCATGTTTAAACCGGTGGCGGCCGACTGTGGGATTGAGTTTTGCATGGCCAGGAGAACACCAGACAGCCTGCCTGCCAGCGGTATTGTCAGGGTCCATACCGATACCGTTCAGTTCCCCATGGATAATACCGTTAAGAGCGCATATGCCGGAGGCAGCAAGGCCTGGGATGCAAAAAGATACCTTAATATCTGGGTTTGCCACATGGCCGGCAACATCCTTGGTTATGCACAGATGCCAGGCGGACCCGACAGCACTGACGGGGTGGTGATCGATTACCGCGTCTTCGGAAAAGTCGGCACCCTAAACCCTCACTACAACTTAGGAAGAACCACCACTCATGAAATCGGTCACTGGCTTGACCTTTACCATATCTGGGGCGATGACGGCGGATCCTGCGATGGAACGGACTATGTAGACGATACGCCCAATGCGGCGGACGCCAACTACTACTGCCCCAGCCAGCCTCATCTCTCAGCCTGCAACGATACAGGTGAGATGTTTATGAATTATATGGATTATATATGGTTTATGTGGATGATCCCTGTTTCAATATCTTTACTTACGGTCAGCGCGACCGCATGCTGGCTACCATTAACACATACAGGCCGCAGCTTCTCACCAGCAAAGGATGTGACCCAAGTACCGGTATAGCAGAAATATTGCACCCGTTACAGATAACCCTTTATCCAAACCCGGCGGGTAACATTGTCAGGGCTGACATTTTATTACCTCGTGCTGAAGTACTGAAAATCAGCATTTTAAATCTGCTTGGGCAGGAAGTCCTCTCACAAACTTCCCCTCAACGTCTGTCCGTTCATCAGCTTCCCCTCGACCTGTCAACCCTTCCCAACGGAGTCTATCTGGTCAGGGTCTCAGCGGGCGGCTTTTCAGGTTCAGAAAAACTCATCGTAAACCATTGATTTATAGTCCTCACCTCATAATACATGTTGAATACTTTACTGACCCAGGCTGGAATGGACGGACGTATCCGCGACATTTCACAGAAGGTGCTGGATGACATCCGGATCACGAGCGAAGAAGGGCTGCTCCTTTTTGAAAAAGCCGGGCTGGGATTGCTGGGCATGCTGGCTGATCATGTAAGGAGAAATAAAAACGGGGATAACGCATACTATATCAGGAACTTCCATATTGAACCAACCAATCTATGCGTCTATAATTGCAAATTCTGTTCATACTCGGCCAGGCAAACCGGGAATCCCTGGGATTACACCATTGAAGAAATGCTGGATCAGGTCCGCAACCTGGATACAACCATTCAGGAGTTGCATATCGTTGGCGGAGTTCACCCGTCAAGGGATGTTCATCATTATGCCACTCTTATCGCTGAAGTAAAGAAGGTAAGACCTGATCTCTATATCAAGGCATATTCGGCCATTGAGCTCGACTATATGATCACCAGGGCCGGCATGACCTTTTCTGAAGGACTATCGCTGCTTAAAGAGGCGGGATTGAATGGTATTCCCGGCGGAGGAGCGGAAGTATTTGATGAAAAGATACGGTCGGAGATTTGTCCCGACAAGACCGGTTCAGCGCGTTGGCTGGAGATCCACAAGGCAGCTCATCTGCTCGGTATTCAAACCAATGCGACTATATTATACGGCCATATCGAAAAATACCATCACCGGATCGACCATCTCAACCGGCTTCGTGAATTACAGGACCAAACTAAGGGGTTCAATACATTTATCCCGTTGAAATACAAAAAGATGAACAACCCTATGGGCGAGATCGGGGAAGTATCGGTTATTGAAGACCTGAAGAATTTTGCCGTATCCCGTATCTTCCTCGACAACATTCCACACATCAAATCATACTGGCCCATGCTCGGAAAACAGATTGCCGGGTTGTCGCTTTCCTTTGGTGTTGACGACCTTGACGGCACCATACAGGACTCGACCAGGATCTATTCCCTGGCCGGGGCCGAGGATCAGCATCCGAGCATGACGGTGACTGAAATGGAACTGGTAATCAGGGAGGCCGGCAGGAATCCCGTTGAAAGGGACGGCTGGTACAGTGAAATAAAAAAGGCTGTCTGAATCAGGCAGCCTCTGTATAATTACTTAAGTCCCAGTTTTTTCTTCACCAGGGGCATGAGGTCATCACCCTGATCAAAATACAGGACCACTCCAAGGGCTTCGGCCGTATTGAGGACGTAGGTATACCCATTCTCCTTGGCAACATCTTTAACCGCTTGCCTGGCTTTTTCAATAATTGGCTGGGTAAGTTCCTGTTCCTTTTTCTGTAAGCTTTCCTGGGCTGAAGACTGGAAAGCCTGAATCCTCTCCTGTAAATCAAGGATTTCTTTTTCTTTCACCTTTTTGATGGGATCCGAAAGGGTGGCCTGGTTAGCCTGGTAATCGTTCACTTTGCCATCATACTCGTTTTGCATGGCATCAAGCTGTCCTTTAAGGCTTTTGGCATAATCCTGGTATTTTTTCTGGGCTGAGTCCATACCCGGCATCATACCGTAAAGTTCGGCGAAATCTATGTGGCCTATTTTCGGGGATTTCTGAGCTTTCAGAGAGGTCGATCCTATGGCCAGGATCAGGGCAAACAAAACTACGGTTATCTTTTTCATATATAATTTTTGAATGAAGTGTGCGCGCAAAAGTACAAATATTTTCTGAGTATCAACCCTTATCTCACCTATTTCTCTTTGGTTTTGGTGACCCCACTGATGGCATTTAATACATCATCACTGATATCGAGCTTTGGATCGGCATATAATATGCTGATACTGCCTGCTTTATCAAAAACAAAGGAATAGTTCTTTTTCTGGGCGACTTCTTCAACGGCATTATACACCTTGTCCTGTATAGGCTTGATCAGCTCCTGCCTTTTTTTGAAGAGATCTCCTTCTTTACCGAACCTTTTCTTTTGCAGGTCCTTGGCTTCCTTTTCCTTTTTCGTGATCTCTTCTTCTTTCTGCTTCTTTATATCTTCAGGAAGCAAAACAGATTCAGCCTGAAAATTCTTGTATAACTGGTCGATCTCAGTGAATTTCTGTTCTATCTCCTTCTGCCACTGAACCGAGATATCATTCAGCTGTTCCTGGGCATTTTTATATTCCTGGATCTGATCCAGAATATACTGAGTATCAACATACGCATATTTCTGAGCCATTGAAAAACCAGCAAAGCTAATTAGGGCAATGAGGGTCAGCACCATTTTTTTCATAAGATTATCCTCCAAATATAAAATTATTACATACTAATCTTTTTCAGCAAAAAACCTGCCAAAATCAGGAGTCCCGGCATCAGTCAATCGATTGATTGATGGAGAAATGGAACTGTCCGCCATTGGCCCCGGGAAGGCCCGGAATTTTATCGAATCCATAACCCCAGTCCAGTCCAAGAATACCGAACATGGGCAGAAAAACCCTTAATCCCAAGCCGGCCGACCTTTTCACAACAAATGGGTTAAAATTTTTGAACCCGGCCCAGGAGTTTCCCGCTTCCAGGAAACCCATGGCATAAATGGTTGAATTCGGATTCAGAGAGATAGGATAGCGAAGTTCAATGGTATATTTCGTAAAGATGGTTCCGCCCTCGTTTGAATTGGTTGCATAATTGGCTGTCACCGACTCATTTGAATAACCCCTCATGCCGACGATTTCCCGGCCATCGAGTGAATTATACCCGCTGAGTCCGTCACCACCCAGGTAAAACCGTTCAAAAGGCGTTACACCAATGTCGCTGTTATAAGCCCCGAGGAAGCCGGTCTTTACCCTGGAAAATAAAACAAAATTGCTATAAACCTTTGTATACCAGGCTCCTATGAATTTCCACTTGTGATATTCAATAAACTTATATTTCTCACTCACCGACAGGGTTTTATAATCCCGGTTGTCCAGATAGGAATAAGGCGGAGTCAACTGAAGGGAAAGGGTCAGTTCCGATCCGGAACGGGGGTATATCGGGGCATCAACAGAGTTGCGCGACAGGCTGATCCCGTAGCTCAGGTTATTGGAATAACCTGTTTTATAGGCAAATATCTGTGAATAATTATCCAGGTCGTATCGTTGAAGACTGATGTTGTGATAAATGGAAAAATAGTCATCCGGCCAAGTAAGTCTTTTGCCCAATCCGATGACAATACCATTAATAATAAAGGCCGACCGTGTAGTGTCGGATTTGGGTAAACCGTTGGAATAAAGGCTGTGCATATAGGTGACACTGAAGGCATTGGGTTTTTTCCCTCCCAGCCAGGGCTCGGTGAAAGAGGCGGTGTAACTCATATACCCCTTTCCGTATGAAGATACCCTGAGGCTGAGTTTCTGCCCGTCGCCTGAGGGAATCGGATTCCACGCCCTGCGGTTGAGGACGTTCCTTAACGAGAAATTATTAAATGAAAGTCCCAGGTTTCCCATCACCCTGCCATAACCCCATCCTCCTGAAAGCTCGATCTGGTCTGAAGAAGCCTCTTCAACCTCGTATTCTATATCAACGGTCCCATCGGCCGGGTTAGGCTTAGGTACGGGGTTGATCTTTTCTGCATTGAAATACCGTAACTGGGCCAACTCCCTGGTGGTGCGGATAATGTCGGTCCGGCTGAAAAGCTGCCCCGGCCTCGTCCTGATCTCCCTGATAACAACATGGTCGTTTGTTTTGGTGTTCCCCTTCACACTCACCTTGTTGATCCTGGCTTGCTTACCCTCTCTGATCCTAAGCTCAATATCGATCGAATCATTCTCAACCTTTACCTCTACCGGATCGATATTAAAAAACAGGTATCCGTCATCACCCTTCTTTATCTTCAGTATCCCGTTCAGGATCTCGCTCGAATACTTGGTATTTCCGACCCAGCTGATGTTTCTGAAATAATATTTATGCCCTTCATTAATATAAAGATCGATGTTAACACCTTTCTTATCAACCTTGTAAATACTATCCCTGACGATCATGAAATCCCTGTAACCCAGTTCATTATATTTTTCGACCAGTTTCTGTTTATCACCTTCATAATCTTCTTTGATGAATTTGGAAGATTTAAAGATCCTGAGTTTCACTTTGTCAAGGAAAGTATTTTCAACATTTTGTCGCAACCCCACAAATTTTCCACGGACAAGATAACCGGGACTGTTGTTGATAATTGTATCCATCACGTCAAAGGGCTTAAAGACCCATCTTTCCTTGGTATCTTTCATGGATTTCTTAACCTTGTCATCGGAAAGATGGTCGTTCCCGTGAATAATGATCTTGTTGATCCTCACCTTCCCGTTTTTCCTGATATTAATAAAGAGTACTACATTGTTCTCTTTGGCAGTATCTTTCTTCTGTACAATATCGGTTTCAACATTAAGGAAACCCTTTTTGGTGAAGTACTGGTTGATCTTGTTTTTGGAACGGATAAGAACATTATCGGTGATGACATCGCCCGTAAGCAGTTTTATTTCATCTCTCAGGTTATCTGCTTCTCCTTTCCTTACGCCGGTAAAGGTGAATTTTGACAGCCTGGGCCGTTCGGTAATGTGTATATTAAGGAATGCCTGGTTCCCCTGGATCTTTGTTAAAGAAATGGCTATGTTCTCGAAGAGCCCCTGGTCCCAGAGTTTTTTTATGGCCTTGGTGATATTGTCACCGGGGATTTTTACGGCATCACCCACAGCCAGCCCTGTCATGGCAATGATCAGGTTATGGTCGAGGTATTGGATACCCGAAACGGTGATCCCTCCGATCTCAAAGCTTTGTGGGCTGGTATAATCCACCTCGGGTTCTTCACCGATAGGGATCTGGGCGAGGGAGGGTATTGAAAAAAGGAGTAGCAGGAATAGAGCCGGCAAAAGTCTGAAGTTCATCTGTTCAAAGTGGGTTAATTTGTTCACTGATCAGGCCAAATCTTCTTTCCCGGTTCTGGTAATCGATGATGGCTTCATACAAGTCTTCCTTGCCGAAATCAGGCCATAAGGTATTTGTAAAAAACAACTCTGTATAGGCGATCTGCCATAACAGAAAATTACTGACCCTGCTTTCACCGCTGGTTCTGATAAGCAGTTCAGGGTCCGGAACAGACCGGGTGGTCAGGTATTCGGAAAACATCGCTGAATCGATGTCAGATGGCTCAATTGAACCTTCCCTGGTTTTAATGGCGATATTTTTTGCTGCTTCAACAATCTCCCAACGGGAGCTGTAACTCAGGGCAAGAACAAGGGCCAGGTTTTCATTGGATGCCGTTAGTTCAATGGCATGCATTAATTCAGCATAGCTTTCTTCTCCCAGGCTTTTAAGATCACCAATGGCTAACAGCCGTATTTTATTGTCCTGCAATGTTTTAATTTCTGCATGTATGGTTTTAACCAGTAGATTCATCAGGGCATTCACTTCATTTTGAGGACGGTTCCAGTTTTCGGTTGAGAAGGCGTAGAGCGTGAGGTATTCAATACCCAGTTCGGTGCAGGCTTCGGCAACATCTTTCACAGGTTTTACACCATTCTCATGACCAAAGATCCTCATTTGTCCTCTTTGCTTAGCCCAACGGCCATTCCCATCCATAATGATGGCAATATGCCTGGGAAGACGGTTAAGATCTATCTGTTCCTTCCTACTCATTTTCAGAGCCTTGATTTAGGCCGCAAAATTAAGACTAATTGCATTACTTCCCCATCTCGAATTCATCATACCTGTGCTTTTGCTGAAAATCTCTGCACCCCTTGTCTTTGAGCCCGATAATCTTAATTGTAAAGGTAACTCCAATGAAGGAGTACCAGTCCTTTGTAGCCGAATTACCCCTTTGCATACCGGCAATGACGGGTGGTTTACCGGGTACATCGACAGAACGGTTCGATAAGGCAGCAGACAGGTTGCCTTTTTCCGCTGCCAGAACAAGCGGATCAGGATAAGTCGTACTGACATCATCAAGGTAATCGGTAAAAGTCTTTCTAAAGCTCCATTCAAATCCAAGGCAGGCTAATTTACTGAGACTGATCTTCAGACCAACGCCAAAAGGGATACCCAATTGTGTAAGCGCGTAAGAATTTCTGGAAGGATGTTCTGTAGTTCCCTGACCCTCAGTACCTAAGGGTTGAAGTTCGACCCATTGTCCTTCGTATTTTGTCTTCGGGTTGAAGTTATAGATACAGATCCCGGTGAAAATATAGGGAGAGAATACATACTTTTCACTTCCGGTATAATAGGGAAAGAAATTGAGTTCTAACTGGCTGGAGAGATCCATGATATGCGAACGGAAGCTGAGGTTTCTCTGTTTGTCCCAACCTGCTGCAGAGGCGTCATCTCCCACCAGCCATCCGTATATCGCATTCATTTTCAAGGCCCAGCGGGTAGAAAAGTTATATCTGTACACGGCACCAAAAGCAGGACTCATGTTAGCAAAGTGCTTATTTGGGTTCAGATCTCCCAGGTAATATGATCCGCCGGCAAAAATGCCTGCTTCTGACCGTTGGGCAAAGGAGGATATTGAAATGAAAATGAGTAAAAGGCTCAGTATTAGGGTCTTTCTCATGCAGAAAGGTTATTTAACATTAAAGACGGAATGATTTTCTTTTTCTAACTTTGGAAAAATCATACTGCAAAGTTACGAAAGCAAACATATAAGCGTCCTTGTTTTTGGGATTTCCTCTGGCAGCCGAAGGAGTAGTGGTTGTAAGGTCCGGGTTCGCTGAGGGATCAGCAAAGTAAGCAGATAATGGGCCCTTTGCAACTCCAAGGACTTGAGTATTGACATAAGTAAGGCTGACATCATCAAAATAATCGGTAAAAGTTTTCCTTACCCCTATTTCAAAACCAAAGGAATAAGAGCCTTTGAGCGGGAACCTGGCTCCCGCTCCTATAGGGATAACCATTGAAGACAGCTTGTAAGGACCGTCCCTGGTAACAAAAACGCCCTGCCCTTCGGTACATAAAGGTTGAAGCCGGTGCCAGCTGCCATCCGTATATTTGGCTTTCGGGTTAAAGTGAAATTTTCCAAGTCCAACGAAAACGTATGTTGTTACCGGAAAATTATAAACATAATAATTTCTCCGTCCGTATTTAACACTGTAGTTTTTAAACCCTGATTTTGGTCGTGTAATAAAAACTTCAATCTGGAAGGAGTACTCAAAAATGGGTGATTTGAAAAACAGCTTGCTGGTGGGATGTACCTTATCCTTACTGCTGATTGACCCATAGGCCAGGTTGGCTCTGACTGCCAGCGGGAAGTTGAAGTTGTATCTGGCAAAGGCTCCGGTGACAGGACCAATCCCGGTTTGTATGAAATTTCCCAGGTCGCCGTTATAAAAGCTTCCTCCGGCCATCAGCCCGATCTCAACCGGTTGCTGTGAGAAGCCAACCGTTGAGAAGCACATGACAAGCAGAAACCCTATCCAATTCTTCATGGGAAGAAAATTAAAACCTGAAATTCCTGATACGGCTGACCCTTGATAAGTCACGGTAAATGCTGATCAAAGCGAACAGATAGAAATCCTTATCCCTTGGGTCTCCACGCTGCTGTCCCGGCCTCAGGTATAAGAGTGCTTCCTTGGAAGCCGGGTTTGACAGATCAACCGCTACCTGCCCGTAATGCTGACGCAGAAAATCTTCATCAAAATAGGTCATACTGGCATCATCCAGGTAATCGGTAAAGGTTTTCCTGAACCCGTATTCAAAACCCAATGAATATCCCTTGCCCAGCGGGTACTTGATCCCTATCCCCATTGGTATGCAAAACTGAAACAGGCTGTAGTTCTTTCTTGTAGGCACAAAGCCCTCACCCTCAGTGTGATACTGTTTAACATTTCGCCAGACCCCGTGTTTGTCCATATTCTGAGGATTAAAATAGAAAAACCCAACCCCGGCAAAAAGATAGGTGGTAAAGGGGATATTCTTCAGGGAGAATTTCTTTCGCTGCATCCTCAGGTTATAGGCCGTCCTGGTCTGTTTTCCCTGGGTAAGCATATATTCAAACTGCTGGGAAAATTCAATCAGGATAGACCTGTAGTTGATATTTCTCTGCCTCCTGCTGGCATACTGAGTAAATTTATCATTCCCTCTCATATAACCGATTACCAGGTTGGTCTTCAGGCTGGCTCTATTCAGAATCTGGAAACCGTATCCCCCGCCGATAGTAGGCCTTACCGCAGGAAAATCGAAATCTCTCAGGCTGAATGCCTCCGAACCTATCCGGTTGGCTCCACCTAATTCACCGATAAGGTTGGTGGCCCCGATTGAAAAAGAGACCTCCCTGCTGCGAAAACGGCGCAAATACTTCGACCGGATCTGGGAGGAAGCTTCCTGGCCCAGAAAGAGGATCAACAATAACCCGATGATCAGGCTTTTAGTTCTCAACAGTATGATTTTCAGGTGAATAAATGAAGGTATATATACATTTCCCCATGTAAAAATAGTGCATTTCCCTCTTAAAATCAACGATCCCGGGTTTAATTCCTTATATCGACACCCCAGTTAAGCTTTGCCCGTATGGTACGGATGAAATCCTGACCTTCCATCTGTATCAGGTTGATGGTAAAATCCTCTTTGCAGATGGTAAACTCAGAAGTGCCCTGAATTCCTACAGACCTGGAATCAAGACTGATGTTGAACAGGTCATTGCGGCCTTCCACCCGTATGCGTATCCTGCTGTGATCAGGGATCACCATCGGTCTGACGGTAAGGTTATGGGTAGCCACAGGAGTGATCACAAAGGTTTCGGAACCCGGCGATATGATGGGGCCCCCGCAACTTAACGAATAAGCGGTTGAGCCGGTGGGGGTGCTGACGATCAAGCCGTCGCCCCAGTATGAATTCAGAAACTTCTCGTCAATATAGGTATGTACGGTGATCATGGTCATATTGCCCTTTTTGGAGACGGTAAATTCATTCATGGCGAAGTTCAGGTCACCGAATGGTTTGTTTTCCGACTCCAGTCTTAATAATGTGCGACGGTCAAGGGTGTAGTTCTTCTGCAAAATACGATCGATCCCTGCAATGATATCATCTTTTGGCAAACTGGAAAGAAAACCGAGTTTTCCCATGTTTACACCCAGTATTGGTATTCCTGAATCCCTTACCAGCGTAATGGTATCCAGCATAGTACCGTCACCACCTATCGATAATAGGATGTCTGCCGCCGAATGAAGGTCATCGTTATGATAAAACAACCCGAAATGAGCAGGAGGTGTGATATGGTCTTTCAGTACCCTGAAAAACGGTTCATAGAACAATATCCCGCAACCGCTTTTGTCCAGTTTATCAATCAGGCTCACCAGGTATGGTACAGATTCCGGGGCCAGCATTTTTCCATAAACAGCAAATTGCATGTTTTTCGTTTTTGATAACAGACAAAAGTAAAGAATTCCTCAGATGGGTGCGACAAAGTTGAGGAAAACACCGGTTTCAGCTTTTTGGTTGTGAGAAACTTCGAGCCTGAACACTTTGTCATAATAGGTAACCACGTTTAAACCCACACCAGTCCCCAGTAACCATCTGTCTGCCAGCATGTTGAGATTATCGAGTCTGTTGGTATGGACCCATCCTGCATCGGTAAATACAGTCAGATAAACCCTGCAATGGATCAACCCTATCGACGGTGGAAGGGCTTTGATATTTCCAACCTTTTGCCTGAGCAGGTTCCATTTCAGATCGGTGCGGACCAGGAAATAGTCCTGACCGTCAATGACATAATATTCATAACCCCTGACAAGATCATTTTCATAGCCCAGTCCTTTGGTCATAAAGAAGGGGAGGTTGTTCTCCAGGGTCCTTTTCACGGTTATTCCGGCCGCCAGGTTCAGCCTGGGCACTACCTCCCAGTATTTACGGGCAGAAGCACGGGCAGTCAATTGATTTGGTTTGTCATTACCTGTCAGGTCCAGTCCATCTTTGGTCAGCTCGATGTCGAAGAAATGACCGGTCAGGGGATATGGCTGGTAGTCCCTGAAATCGGCCTTGAACCTGTATGAAATGCTGAAAAATTCCGGATGCCTGTTCCCCGGGAAGGAGTAATTCGGATTCAGGATGAGCAGGGTGTCCGTAAAATCATAACGGGAACGGGTCACTGTAAGAAAGTGGTAGAAATGGATGCCGTTTCTGTATGAAAGCCTGAGGGAACTGATCAGGCTGGTTTTCAGGAAAAGACGCTTATCCTTGATCTCAACAAGTTTATTGTTGTAACTGTCGTACGGAACAGAATGGTTTTTAACATATTGTGTTGAAAAACTGAGACCCAGATGCTGTTTCCGGGTAAGATACGGAACTTCGTAAATAAACCCGAAAGCCCTGTCGTACCCGGTGATCCAGGACAACACCAGTTTTTCCCTTCTTCCCCTGAAATTATCTTTCTGAAGGTAGAATCCATAGGTGAAGCGGTCTGCATCCCCGTGCTGTAGCCAGGTATTTATGTTCCTGTCAGCCAGTTTGATAACAGGAAATGGCCATAAATACCAGCGTTCAACAAAACGGTAGGTAATGCTTGCTTTTGGGGGAGAACCGGCAGAAATAACCGTATCGGCATAAACGAAGTTGAAAAGAGAGGTATTAAGCAGGTTGTCCCGACTTTTACCTACCATCCCCGGAAAATCAGAAAGGAGTATTGTATCACCTGCCTCAAAAGGGAGCTCCCTTTTCAGGATGTTCTCTTTGGTGGTTCGGTTCCCTGAAAAGGTGATCTCGCTGATGATTAGTACCGAATCCTTAGCTGCCGGGGGAAAAGTCCCTGTCGGCTGAAACCCCGGCAATGGAGACTCCGTTAGCGAAAAACCCGCTAACGGTATCAATACCAGGATGATAAGAAGGTTACGAAAAAAAAGATCAGACATTCAGGTAGCTCATAAAGGAATCAAACCTGTCGCGCAGCATATCATCATAATTCCCCTCTGAAAAAGTGGCTTTAATGATATAATCATACCGATTAAATGTACTGATGATGGCAGATAAATCCATCTTATTGATTTTTAGTACGATATCCAGTTTTGTAGAATCGGGATAGGTTTGAAGAAAAACACTCAATATCCGGGCATCATTGGATTCCACAATTTGTGCGATTTCGCTCAGGCTGTAATCTCTCTCATTCATTTCGAGTATAAGCACACCACCGGGATTGCTGACAGCAAGGATATCGGTGAATTTAGCCACCAAACGCCGTAAGGTGATCACGCCCAGATAGTTATTTTTAGCATCGAGGACCGGGAGCAGTGTCAGGTTATTCTCCCCGATGATCCGTATTACCTCCAGGATATGCTGGTCCTCGCTGACAAAGATGCGGGAAAGGGAAAGCTTGTGGTTGCCGATAGGTTCTTCAAAATGATTCAGCGAAATAATGTCCTCATCAGAGATGATCCCGAGCAGTTGTTCATTATTGATGATGGGCAGATGCGACACCCTGTATTCATCCATCATGCTCATTGCCTCCAACCCGGAATCCGAGGTCTTTAGTGCAGGAATCTTAACATTGATGAGTTCTTTTGCGATCATAGGGTGTGAAAGTAGTTTTAGTATTACAAACAAGCCTTCGGTAAGTTCCGTCGGGTCTGCTTATTCTAACTGTCTGAGATACATTTGTATTGTGTTTTCCAGTCCAAAATATAAGGCATCACAAATTAATGCATGGCCAATAGATACTTCTGCCAGGCTGTCGATGTTGGCAGCAAACCACGATAAATTATGAAGATTCAGGTCGTGGCCGGCATTCAGGCCCAGTCCGCAGGCCCTGGCAATAATGGAGGCAGACCGGAATGGGGCTACGGCTTTGTTTTTATCCAGCGAAAAGCCTTTCGCATACGATTCCGTGTACAACTCCACCCTGTCGGTGCCGGTTTTTGCTGCATTTTCAATCATCCTGGCATCTGTTTCAATAAAAAGCGAAGTCCTGATACCCGCGTTCTTTAAGGCAGCCACTACCTCCGCAAGGAAGTGTTCATTCTTCAGAGTATCCCAGCCGGCATTGGAAGTAATGGCATCGGGAGGATCCGGTACCAGAGTAACCTGTTCAGGCTTCACTCTGAGAACCAGGTCAATAAAAGGTGTTGAAGGATATCCCTCGATATTGAATTCCGTTTTCACCAGGGGGCGCAGGTCCACCACATCGGCATACCGTATAT
>JAPLDE010000140.1:25118-31901 GCA_026391855.1 Bacteroidota bacterium
CGTGGGTGAACGGTGATCCCCTGGGCCCCGAATGTCTGGCAATCAACGGCAACTTTCAGCAAATCAGGAAGATTCCCGCCACGGGCATTTCGTATTGTTGCAATTTTATTGATATTGACACTTAAACGGGTCATGGAGGTGATTTTTGACAAAGGTAGAAAAGTTGACTAACTTCACCATCTTTTAGCCCAAAAGCGTTATTTATGAAGCTCTTTTTCCGCGCATTCGGCCAGGGAAAACCCCTGATCATCCTTCATGGTTTATTTGGCATGTCCGACAACTGGGTAAGCCTCTCCCAGCAACTGTCAGGGAGCTTTCATGTGTTTCTGCCCGACCTTCGCAACCATGGCCGGTCGCCCCACTCCCATGTTCACAACTACCCGGCCATGGTCAGTGACCTTGATGAGTTCATCAGCGAAAACAATATTACCAAACCCATTCTTATCGGACATTCCATGGGAGGAAAAGTGGCCATGTTGTATGCCACCGAGTATCCTTCACCGGTGGATAAACTCATAGTGGTTGACATCAGTCCTAAAAGGTATGATCTTCGTAATCAGCATCTTGATATACTACAAACCATGTCCGGTCTCGATTTCAGCCGGGTGCATTCCAGGGCTGATGCCGACAGTCTGATCAGATTATCTGTGGCTGACGACCGTATACGCCTTTTTATCCTGAAAAACCTGTACCGCTCTACCCGTAACACCTTTGCCTGGCGGGTAAATCTCGATGCCATCCGTGAAAACCCCGACCTGATGGGTGCTGATATTTCCCTGCCCCGGCCTTTTCCGGGCCCTGCCTTGTTTATTCGCGGCGGACTTTCCGATTATTTAAGTTTGGATGACATCCCGATCATCAACACATATTTCCCTGATAACCAGGTAAAAACCATTGAAAAGGCAGGTCATTGGGTACACGCTGACGCACCGGAAGAACTGTTGCAGCTGATCAGGGATTTTTGCGGATATCAGCCTGAACCCTTTATATAAGATAGAACTCAACCTTACTGCAGCGTGGACAATAAAATACATCACAGGATCCCTTATTATTCAGAAAATCAATAAGTTCGTCGATCGCTCCAATGGTATCCCTTTCCCTGAACTTATGGTTTCGTTCAAATTTACTTCAAAAATAACTTTTAAGATGATTCCGTACTTAATATTTCTATTGTACACTATGTGCCTCCTATTGTGGTTCATTTTTTCACCACATAGGCACATAGACCTTATGAAGATGAAAATTTCTACTGAAAATTTAAAATAAGAAAATATAAATGATGAATTTTGGCCTGGAATACCAGTGGATTCTACCATGATTAAAGAAACATCAACCGTTATCAGGGCCAGCCACCTTACGAGGCGATTTGGGGATCTTACGGCCGTAGATGACCTGTCGATCGAGGTGTACCAGGGTGAAGTCTTTGGCTTTCTCGGACCCAACGGGGCCGGCAAAACCACTTCCATCCATATGATATGCGGACTGCTGGCCCCAACCGCAGGGGAAGTCCACATTTTCGGACACAGGATCAGGCAGCAATCGGATATCAAACTGAAAATCGGAATCTGCCCCCAGGAGAATATCTTCTGGCCAAAACTCAGCTGTAAGGAACAACTGATATTCATGGGAAAAATGTACGGAGTTGATGGAAAGGTGGCCGGGAAAAGAGCCGGTCGGTTGTTGCAGGTGATGGGGCTGGAAGAAAAAGCCACCACGCTGGCATTTAAACTTTCGGGAGGGATGAAGAGACGGCTGAGCTTTTGCCTGGCCCTGATGCACGACCCGGAGATCATCCTTTTCGATGAGCCCGAAGCCGGACTCGACCCTCAGAGTCGTATCCTTGTCAGGGAATATATCCGGTCGCTGGCCAGCGAAAAAACCATCATCCTTACCACCCATAATATGGATGAAGCCGACAGACTTTCGGACCGGGTTGCCATCATCGACCATGGCAAACTGCTTCAGATGGATACCCCACACAACCTGAAAAGATCACTGGGAGAGGGAGACACGCTTGAAGTCCAGCTGTCATCTGAAATAAAAGCACTAAATGAAGATATCCTGGTTTCTTTACAGAAATTGGCCGGCCTGGTTAGCTTTCACCCGCCCACCCTTTTCCTCAGGGCTAAAAATATACTGGAAAAAATGACGGAAATTACCCAGTTGCTTAAACACAACAATTTGAATATCAATGAAATCCGTTTAAGGGAAAACAGCCTGGAAGATGTCTTTATTAACTTAACCGGCAGAAACCTAAGGTCATGAAGATTATTTCCATCATCATAAAAGGAATCAAAGAACAACTCCGGCACTTCTGGATCCTCATTCTTACGGTAAGCATGGCCCCATTTTTCGTTTTTATCTACTACCTGCTGAACGAAACCACCAAGCCCAACTTCAAGGTACTGGTAATGAATGCTGACAAGGGGACTGCCACCTCCCCCTTTCTCAATTACGGAGATTCATTGAAAACCTTTTTAGTATCTTCCATAAAAAGTTCTTCTCATATCCCGGTTACCGTTACCATTATTAATGATAGTTCGGGCAGCATCCGTAAACTTCAGCAGAAGGAAGCGGAGATCCTTGTTTATATACCGGAAGATTTTTCATGTAAATTGCTGGCTTTCAGGGAAGATCACAAGCAACCACCTCCCACTTTTGTCATTGAAGGAGACCTGACCAATTATGGATACCTGTTGGCCGGAATATGGGCAGGAGAAGAAATAAACAAATTCCTGCTCAAAACGACCTCCTCGGCCAGGCTTTATCAACTGATAGAAATTCCATTAGGTTCATCAGCCAGCATCAAAGATTTTGACATTTATGTTCCCGGTTTGCTGATCCTTTCATTGATCATGCTGATGTTCACAGCTACTATCGCTATGGTCGCAGAAGTTGAAAACAAAACCGTGCTGAGGCTAAAACTGAGTCAGCTGAAAACCCTGGAATGGCTGGCCGGTGTGAGCGTTGTTCAGATCCTTGTCGGAATGCTGGCTATCTTTCTTACCCTGCTTGTTGCCGGGTTATTGGGTTTCCAATTCCATGGATCGTATGGTATCTTATTGATAATAACCATCTTAACCAGTCTTTCAATAATTTCCTTCAGCATGATTATTGCCGCTTTGACTAAAACAGTCACCGAAGTCCTGATCATCGGCAATTTCCCCATGTTCCTGTTCATGTTCTTTACAGGGGCCGCTTTCCCGATAAAGTCAGCAACGCTTTTCAGTATTTTCGGGTATCACGTAACGTGGCAAACCTTTATGTCGCCTACTCCTGCCATTGAAGCCCTGAAAAAAGTTACGATCCTGGGCTATGGCTGGAGGGAGATTATGCCGGAAATGATGGCTCTGGTCATTCTTACCATATTATACTTTATCATCGGGACCCTTGCCTTCAGGAAAAGACATATGCGTGTTCTGTAACCTGCGTATTTACCCGTTTCTCTTCTGTTTAATTCTTTATCAGCTTCTGGATCTCAGTCCATTGATCAATTGTTATTCTGATTTCATAAAGACCTCTTTCTAAGGAGCTTATATTGATTTCATGAATACCGTTGGTCAATTCTCCCTGTAAAACACATTCTCCAAGGATATTAAAGACAGATATTTCCACCTTGTGATTTCCATTATAATTAATTGATATTCTGTCATCAGCAGGGTTTGGGTAAACGGAAACGGGAATATCAGTAACATTCAGATTTTCAGTTGAAAATATCAGTGAATCAAACTGGTAAATCCGTTGGGTTCCGCCATACTCAATTTTTGAACTCACTCCCCACAAATGATCTTCAACCATGACAAATCCAACCGGTAAAGGCAGGCACCAGGGCATTGAATCGATAACTGCTCCGGTTGCTTTGTCAAATTTGTCTATCTGATATAAACCGGTAGTACCTAAAAACTCTATTCCACAAAGATCTCCATGAATAATTTTCAAAGGCAATACCATGCGGTTAATGGCAAAGGAATCAACCAAAGCCCCATTGGTGATATTAATTCTCATTAAAGTTCTCCAGCCGTATTGAGTTGTCCAGACATTTCCGTCCTCATAGGCACAGCCGTAATTATTGGGATCGCCCAAAGAGCTTCCCGGCAGATAAAACGAATCAAGAACAGTCCCGTTTGACGGATCCAATTTAAATAGCTTCCCTTCATTTTCAATGACCACCCACAGATTAACACCGTCAAAATCCATATCTCCGCCATTATTGGCACCATTTCCGGGACTGGGAATCGTACCGGTTAATTGTCCGCTCAGGTTATACTTTGAGATGAGCATACCATCAAAACCGTTTATGTACAGGGTTGTTCCATCAAAGGCCAGCCCGGCAGGCCAGGTTTCCTGAGGAGTAAAAGAAAAGAGGGTATCACAGGCAATCTTGGGTGAGTGAGAAGAATCTGGATAGCTTTGCCCGGTTATAATTCCACCTTGGTAATATTGTGCCGTTACACTATAACCAGTAATTAAAATAAGGGCAAAAATCGTTAATTTTCTTTTCATTTTATTGATATTCAGTTAATTAGCTTCCTATTGTTAACCCGGCGGAAAGATCAAATCAGCTTATGATAAAGATAGTCATTATTGTGACATAAGAATTGCAGAATTTTAAAAAGTCATAAATCATTGTCATCTTTAGCAAATATTTATGGAATTTTTCCTGTTCAGGCATCTTTCAAATAAAAAAACAGTTATGCGTAAGATCATTTTAATTTTTACAGGATTATTTTTGCTGATCTTCTCCGGCTACAGCCAGGAGCAGACCCTCAGCGCAAGCATCTCTGAAGTAACCGTCTTCCTCCAGGGAGCACAGGTAACCATGCGTTCGGAATCGCCCATACAGGCTGGAAGAAATGTGCTGAAAATCAGTAGGTTATCACCCCAGATAGATCCAAACAGTCTCCAGGTGAAAGGAGATGGGGCCTTTACCATCCAATCGGTCAATTTCCAGGTCAATTACCTGGATTCGCTGGAAGAATCAAAGGAAAGGGAAAACCTGTCGAAGAAGCTGGAGGATATCCGGAAAAAGACGGAAGACGTCAACAAACGGTTTGAGATCCTGAAGGCCAAAGAAAATTTTCTGAACAACAACCAGGTGGTGAGCGGCAAGGACCAGGCTGTGAATGCCGAGCAGTACCGCCTGCACTGGGAAATGTTTTCCCGAAATATCGAACAGGTGAAACTGGATATCCTCGACCAGCAGCGGAAGCTGAAGGACTTGTCGGAGGAAATGGAAAAGATCCAGAACCAGCTCAATGATAAGATGCGTAAAACCAGCAAGGCAACCGGCGAAGTAATCATCACCGTAACCGCCAAAAACCCCGGTAATGCAAGGTTCCAGCTGTCGTACCTGGTGAATGATGCAGGCTGGTACCCTTCGTATGATATCCGGGTTGACAAACTGGATGAACCCTTAAACCTGGTTTATAAAGCCAATGTTTACCAGCGGAGCGGGGTGGAATGGAAAAATGTTCATCTGACCCTGTCGAATGCCAGACCTTTCCAATCGGGTATTTTGCCTGTTCTGAACCCCTATTACCTTTATCCTCCGGTGGTCACTATCTATGAAATAACTGATTATAAAAGACCCCTGACTTCGAAAGACCAATCTGCCCAACCGGGGCAAATGCAAGTCGGAGGTGTACAAAGCTCTGATTTTAAACCATTTAATGAATCATCACAACCCCTTCAGGTCAATATCAATGAAAATCAGACCAATATTGAATTTGAAGTTGATGCAATCTATACCATTGCTCCCGACGGCAAGCCCCAATCCATGGAAATCCAGAGACTGCAATTACCCGCCGAATATCTTTACCGGGGCCTGCCCAAACTGGATAAAGAAGGGTTCCTGACAGCCAGGGTTAAAGACTGGGAACAGTACAACCTGATTGAAGGAGAGGTAAACCTGTATTTTGAGAACACCTATGTCGGGAAATCCCGCCTGAACCTGAGTGCAATCTCTGATACGCTTACACTTTCACTGGGCAGGGACAAGGGTGTTGTGCTTTCGCGGACCAGGGTGAAGAATTTCACACAGAAGCAGTTCCTTGGCGGTAACCGCATAGAAACCCGTCAGTGGGAACTGGGCATCAAAAACAATAAAAACCAGAAGATCCACATTAACCTGGCCGACCAGATCCCGGTTTCCAATTCAAGCGACATACAGGTAGAGGTAGAAGACCTCTCAGGAGGAAGACTAACCAAAGAAACCGGCCTTGTAAACTGGGAACTCGACCTGCTTCCAAAAGAAGCTAAAAAGCTGGTAATCAAATATGTGGTAAAATACCCGAAGAGTATGAAACTGGTCGTTGATTAACATCCGTCCAGTCGGCAGACGGCAGTTGGCAGTCGGCAGTTGGCAGTTGGCAGTTGGCAGTTGGCAGTCGGCAGACGGCAGTTGGCAGTTGGCAGTTGGCAGTTGGCAGTTGGCAGTCGGCAGTTGGCCGTTGGCAGTTGGCAGTCGGCAGTTGGCAGTCGGCAGTTGGCAGTTGGCAGTATGATTTTGTAGGGTCACGATATATCGTGACCTTTTGCTCACGATATCAGCCAGTATGCTGGAGGGAACAGGGAATAGGGAAAGATTTAAAAATTAAAAATTGTCAATTATTAATTGTCAATTGTCAATTATCAATTATCAATTTCAGAACTCCTGACATCATGAAGTAAAAATAATAGTTTCAGGGTATTTTATCGCAAAAATAAAATGCGGTAAATTTGCCTATGCAGCTATCATTACCAATTTTCCCACCAGACTCCAAACTAATCAATGATCAGCTTGGA
>JAPLDE010000209.1 GCA_026391855.1 Bacteroidota bacterium
GATAGCTTTCTGTTCGTCGAGCGGGTATTTTTGAAAATACTTTTGCATCCGTTCTGTAGAAAAAACTTTTTCGTAATAATGTCGATTCATGTAAATTGTGTATTACTTTTGTACCATGCGGTCCCGGTGATTCCTCTCCCAGATATCAGATGCTGGTGTATGAACCCGGGTTTTTTTTGCCATAGAATCAGATAATAGCTGATAATGTTAATATTTTCCAGTCAATTCTAAATCAAGGTTTAAGTATCGTTATGAATCTGCAAAACAAAACTTTCCAGAAGGGTTCTATCACATAACATATTTATTATCAGTAGGATAAACAGTCTCGAGGAAGTTTTATATGTTTGGGGCTTTCTTTAAGGGGTGTCTTTCAGGCAGCGTACTGACAAACCCATAATCTTATCGTAACTTGTCTGCTCAATAACAGCCCCGTTGCAACTAAGAACACTATACCAGGCGTAAGTATTGTTCAGACTGTACTCTGAGGAGTTCCAGAATCCTGCCGCCAAAAGTAAACCGTCAAAATTCCAATAATAATATCCTGCTCCTAGGGCAGTAAATCCACTTTCATTATTAGCTCCATTGTCGAGATACCAATATTCAGTTCCTGTTTCTTTCAGTTTACCACCTGCAACCGAACTGCCACCGAGATAATTCACCATCGACGTCCATTCATCATTATCGGGCAGATGCCACCCGGATGGGCAAATGCCTTGCGCACCAGGGGTAGTAATATACTGCATCATTTCATCCCATTTATAAAGACCTCCATAAATAACACAATTTGCAGGTTCATTGTTAAAGCAGTATTTTTCAACTATTCCGTTATCAGTTTGGTCAGCACTCCCTTCAATCATATTGCCAATGTTAAGGTTTTCCTTCATCCAGCACTGATTTCCAATCTGAACCGTATTATAAGTTTGATCTCCATATTCAAAAGAAGGAATCCCGGGACAGGGAATTCCCATTATTGCAAAAAATGAGATAGTTACGTTGTCAAAGGTAGTATCACAATAATTATTAATCATCCATTGTAAGGTGTATGGTTGATCAGGATTGCCTGTAAATGAGGCAGTTGGATTGTGGATATTTAAAAATGAACCCCCTGTGCCGCTTAAAATACTCCAGGTTCCGGTCTCACCGGAACCTGGAGTATTTCCTGATAACAGGGCAGTAATTCCTTCAATGTTCAATTGATCTGTTCCTGCATTCGCTACTGTCGGTAAAGGATAGCAAACAGGCGGAGTATTATCACCATTCACATCTCCCATGCATAATCCCTTAATATTGACCACATAAGTGGAAGAACTTGATATCGTAATAGTTGGCTCTTCAAACACCCAGTTTCCTCCGGAAAAATCAGGGCTTAAACCCATAAATCTCTTCTGAACCAGCAAAGCATCCGTCGTATTGATATAACCTGAACCATTACAATCTGCTGCTTTCTTCTTCAAACCGGTTAACTGGGAATACCCCATAAAATGCCTGAGAATGATTAAAGCATCTGTATTGTTAATACCTCCTGTTGGTTTAGTTGTTCTTGCCGTGAGAAAATAATCTCCATTCTCCACACCACAGAACTGGCCATTTCCCTGAAGGTCGGTTGTGGTTGAATCTAGAATTACTCCAGTTTGGGTTTTAAGGTAAACTGTTGAATTTGAGAGAGGTGTCTGAGCATTGTTGTTATATCTGAGCGTACTTGATATTTTTGATCCCGTTTCTCCCGGACAAGAACTTTCATTATAAAGAGCAGTAATTTCTGACTGTGATAAAGCTCGGTTGTATATGCGGATATCGTCTATTTTACCCTTGAAAAAGTATTGGTATCCACCGCTACCATTATCTCTACAACCGATTAATAATGGGATAACTAAATCTGAGATTGCTGCAAAATATCCATTATTGACTAATGTTCCATTGATAAATAATTTTGCAGAATCCTGTTCATTCAATGTGAAAGTAATATTAACCCACTCATTAAGATTTGGTTTATAGTATGAACGAAAACCACTACTACCGGTATAGTAGTCTATTTCATTGTCAATATTTTCAGGGATACTACTAAATAGCTGAATAGCTCCTGATGATCCACAAAACCTTCTGTCCCTTCCTATAATAACCATGCTTTGCCAACCCTCTGAAATACTAATATATTCATTGAGATTAATCCAAACGGAATATGTTATGG
The DNA here is from genome assembly GCA_026391855.1 of Bacteroidota bacterium. Classification (GTDB taxonomy): domain Bacteria; phylum Bacteroidota; class Bacteroidia; order Bacteroidales; family CAIXZF01; genus JAKLIX01. The sequence continues at coordinate 2,189 of JAPLDE010000209.1, forward strand.
GTTTATAATCTAAAGTACTCAGAGATGGAATGCCTATATAATCATTCATCCCGTCAAAATTATATGCGCTATTGGGACTCCCAAACCTATCAGCACAAATGGTTGCGCCATTAACAGTACCACTATTCCCATTCCCACTCATGTCCAGAGCATTACCATTGAATGGATACCATGCTACTAATCCATTGGTAGAAATCTGCCCAAAAGTTACCCCAACCAGTAACATCGCCAAAAAAAATGTAATCGCTGTTTTCATATCGCTAAGATATTGATTTTCAGATAAAAAGGCATCATCCAATGCCATTATAAACCTGTTTTAGAAATTAGGATTATAAGTAGCGAATATAGGAAAATATTTGCATTACCAAATTCTCTTAAGAAAAGCAGAATCTTTTTAAGGAAACTTCAATCCCTTCACTTCTATCCCCGGCTACCTAAAAAGTAATCCTGTTTCCTACAACCTATTGAAATACATTGTTTTATATAAGTCATACGCATGCTCCCACAACATCAAACTGATGATTAATCACAATCCAAATTCCCGATTTATATGGGCAAAATGAAAGAAATATTCATGGAACAACAACAAAACCAAATGGTTCCACAAAATGAATCAGAATTAGCCGAATCATACCAGGAGTGGACTGAAGCAACCCACTTCAAACCCAGATATTGAGTGAAAATGTCGAATGGCAGGATGCGATTCTGGATTTACGGCAATACACCGGGGTTGCTCCTACCTCAGAACCCAATACAGCGGTCCTGCTGCATGGAACTGTTGTAAAATCATTCTGGCACTCTTGCATGCTTGCCTTTCCGCCTTCTTGCATTAAACGCAACTGATAACACGAAGTAGTATGTGCTTTAAAATCAATAGGTTGACAGGAAACGTTAGTACATGTGTACGTTTGAACGTATGCGCCTGTGTCCGTTATACGTATTCATTCCCGCCTTCTAACATGCTGGCCTTTCCGCCTTCTTGCATTAAAAGCGAACGATAACACAGAGCAGTTGATTATTCAAAACAAACAACCATTATGACTATTTCAGAAGCAATCTGTCACCTGCCTTCATTCCCCCTTGATGTTACTCTGTGTAAAATATTAGGATTAATTACTTGTCTCCTTTAGTCAAGTTGATTTTGAAAATGTTTTACCGGAACAGGTGAAATGTGCAAAGCTTGATGAATTTGATATGGGGCGAACTTCCTGAAATATTCATATGGCTCAATAAAACAGATAACCTGGGACAGTGAGATTACTTCGAAGGAGTTAAAGGCAGGTAACCCGGGATGCAATCCCGGGGACAAAGCACCCAAGCTTTCAGAACCCCGGAGCGGGGCTCAACTAAAATGCAACCTGTAACACACACAGCAATCTCATTTTCAATACTTTCCCGGTTTGAAGTTAAACCTAACAAACTGGCAGTATCTCAGGTCAGGGACTCCATCCCAGGCAGGCAGTGACATTATCAATATTCTATTGATTCTCCATAGCCTGCCCGGGATTTAGTCCCTTCCCGGTAAAGTGCTTTTCCAAAAAGCACTTTGTCTCTTTCATGTATTAAATGAAATTTTCACAATCAGGCAATTTAATCAATATTCTATTCATCTGCTTACTAAAACGAGTTATGTGGACATGAAAATACTTTGCTTTATCGAAGGAGACAAGCAGTTAGAATTAATTACTAAGTAATTGATAATAAATTAATTATACAAGGAATTGGACTTCAGATAATTCCCTTCCTATTTGTTGAACACCGTTCAGTATACGTTTTGTCTGAACCTGGGAAGGCTTTTTTATTCCTTTGATATATTGTGCCAGGAGGCTTTGGTTCATCCCGATACGTTCGGAGAGCGCTTTTACATTAATAACATTATAGAAATAAAAAAAACTCTCAAGATCATAGCAATACCTGATTTCCTCCGGTTTATATATTATTCCTTTTTCTTCAAAGGTAAGGTTAACCGCCTCAAGCACATTGGATTTCAGTTCTTCATAGTTCTCTGCCTCTGTTGCAATAAAGTTGTTTCCTACTTTGGCAGTAGCGCTGTAACCGGAAATCTCCTTTATAATGGTCATGTTGATTCTAGGTTTTCTCATTTTTTAGTCGTTTTAATATTCGCTTGCTTCAATAATGCCTGAAATAATCCCTTATTAACCTCTTTGCCGGCATGATATGGAACGGTCAGGCTTTCCTGTTTAGTTTTTCAATAGAAACCTATATGATACTATATAACGAAGACTTATTGCAGTTTCTCCCGGATTTGACTGAGAACAATAGAAACTCGGTCTATTGAGTCGGTTATTGTTGGCAAATTGTTATTAAGCCAACCCATTACCTTAATGATTTCCTGATGCGTTTTTTCAAGCTCACCCAGATTCCATGAAACAGGTTCGTGATGAAATATCCGATTTCTAAAATTCCTGATTTTATTGACAGGTGCAGAAACATTATGCCTTTGTCTTAGGTTTTTTTCTAGAAACGGGAAAGCTTTTCTTAATGGTTTCCACAGAACCCTCTCATATTCAGAGTTTAATAGACGTACCCAAAACCCAAGAGTTAATTCTGCAACAACTTTAGACCCAGTTATTGTTTCATTCCTGTTTGCGATATGTCGCTTTGCTGTATTTATCTCTTGTCGTAAATTAATTAATCCCGGAACAGAGGCAAGATTGATGTACCAGTCTTCCGTCCCGAAATAATCTGTCAGCTCTCTGTTCAGGCTGTTTCTTAATGCGACTTCAAACATTGACAGGACTGGATAGAAGGCCTCTGAAAGCTCAATATTCGAGTGGTAGTGCAGGATAGCTTTCTGTTCGTCGAGCGGGTATTTTTGAAAATACTTTTGCATCCGTTCTGTAGAAAAAACTTTTTCGTAATAATGTCGATTCATGTAAATTGTGTATTACTTTTGTACCATGCGGTCCCGGTGATTCCTCTCCCA
>JAPLDE010000108.1:0-356 GCA_026391855.1 Bacteroidota bacterium
CGGAACCCGACGCCGAATCGAAGGAATACAGGACATCCCAGCGGTACGGAGGGGTACCAAAAGCACCGGAAAGCTGGTAATAGTAAGGCTGCTGGGCGGTAGCTGAGTTAAAATGATCATCCAATATCTGCGGAGGGACAAAATCCACACTTTTATCAATAAACAAGGTCGTTTTTGTATAATTGACCAAGGGAACACCTGATTGAAGACATGCAACCTCCTGAATACCAGATGTATAATCGATAAGTGAAAACTGGTTGATCAACCCCGCAGCAGTAAAATCAGGATCGGCTTCCTCAACCGATAAAAAGAAACGGGAGGGTTTGCCGGGCAGGGTATATTGTAAAAGTGGTGTT
>JAPLDE010000108.1:370-4085 GCA_026391855.1 Bacteroidota bacterium
GAATTCCAGAAAATCGTTGTCCAGGAGGTTGTTCTTTTCAGATTTTCCGGCAGATTTTGAGCTTCCCTGCATAGGGAAAGGCCCACCCTGGAAGTTAAAAATGGGGTATATAAAACTATGCTGAGGGACTGTATCTTCCTGATTATCAGAAATCCCCACGATTAACCGGATACTGTTTCTTTTATTTTGAGTTATGTCGGCTTTGAAGGTAAGAGTCGGCTGATAATCCTTTTCAGGGATCACAATATAAACACTGTTGTTCCATATTCCGCCCTGGTTAACCGGGGAAGCTAAAACTTTATACATCAGGTAACTAAACCCGTTGTCTCCATAACCGGTCCCGTAGCTGTTCACGATCTTCACGCCACCAATCTCCCAATCCTGCATATCAACTATCCCGTCTCCATTGATATCCAGGGTATTGGTATATTGTCCGTCATTATTGTAATCATATTCGATCAGATCGTTATAACCCACAATTGTCATGCAGTGATCGGGCAATGTATCGCATTGTGTAATCACATGACTTCCAGCCCAGGGAGTTCCCGTTGGCAGAAGCACCTCAGAAGTAATAAGTTCTGCATAAAAATTGGCCACTCCTCCAACGGCAGAATTATCCAGGTGATCATTCAGCCAGTGTTTCAGCACCTCCAGCCCTGCCGGGGTATTGATCCTAATGCGGTAAAAATCCTCCACCTTGTTTTTCATGGCGTTATAATACTTGTCATAGCCCGACATCCATTGAGTATTTGTCAGGGGTGACGGAGCATAGATGCCGCCATAATCCACCACGTTTGGTGTGCCGCAGCTTTTCATCAGTTCCCAGCTCTCTGCAATACTGGTAGCCGTATTTCCGCCATCATTCTGAAAACAGAACATAAAATGAGTAGGATATTGATGCTCAGGTGTAGCGCTCAAGTCTCTCAGGCGGTTGATTTCGTATGTGAAATTATTGTAAATGCCTCCGGCCTGGTTGCAGCTGGCACCTGTTTGTTCAAAAACCGGCGGCAGGTAAGGCAGGGTTGAATTATCGACCAAAGGAGGCAGATAAGTTGACCGCTGATAATTTTCCGGAACAGGTAAGTCTTTGATTGTTAGCAGATTTTGAAAATATTTTGCAGAAAGGTTGTTCTTATAATGATTTGATTCAGTGGAAATGGATTGTGAAAAGGCCTTGTCTGTACTGAAAAGATTAAGGACCAGGCAGAGGAAAAGATAACTACAACAGACACAGTAGGGCACAATAGTTATTATTGAGGTTCTATTGTGCCCTATGTGCCTATTGAAGTAATATGCGCTCATTTATAGAACTTTAACTTCTTTTAAACCTTAGAAAAATTCCCAGTGGAAGTTTCTTTCCGAAAGAATCCGGTATAAAAAATTCCCCGAACTCCATTTCCACCTGTTTCGGGAAGACAGATTTGACCAGGCTTTCCAGGATAAGTGCCGAGAAGCCCATTGAATACAGGTTGATCACCAGGAAAGAAGGTCCCTCTTTCAGGAGGGAAGCACATTGTTTAAGAAGATCATTGATCATTTCTTCAAGAAGCCACTTTTCCCCCTCCGGGCCTCTTCCATATGCAGGCGGATCCAGGATGATCCCCTCATATTGGTTACCGCGTCTGGATTCCCGCTTAACAAATTTCATGGCATCTTCCGCCACCCAGCGTATATTGTCCAGGTGGCTTGCTTCCATATTGTGCCTTGCCCAGGTAACCACTTGTTTTACGGAATCCAGGTGGACAACTTCCGCACCACCAGCACAGGCTGCCAGGGAGGCCCCTCCGGTATAGGCAAAAAGGTTAAGAACTCTGGGCCTTTCTGTCTGTAATGACCTGGTGGCATGGTAGATATAATCCCAGTTATTGCTTTGTTCAGGGAAAATACCAATGTGCCTGAAGGCTGTTAAACCTAACCTCATCCGAAAATTAAGGGGTCCTGACGAATAATCCACATACCATTGTTCAGGCATGCCTGGTTTCAGGTCCCACTCTCCTTTTTCAGGGTTATTTTTTTCTTTCTTAAAACTGGCATGACATTGTTTTTCCCATTGCTCTTCAGTCAGACTTTTATCCCAAACAGCCTGAGGCTCAGGACGTACCAGGAAATACTTTCCAAAGCGTTCAATCTTTTCGAAACCACCGGTATCGATGAGTTGGTAGTCGGGCCAGGGGGGAGGCGGAAGAAGTAACATGGTTGGTATGAAGTTACGGGGTTACGAGGTTACGAAGTGACGGGGTGACGAGGTTACGAGGTGACGGAAGTGATATAGTAGTGTGCTGATATTTAATACATTATAAAAAATAAGGAATAATTTTTTGAATTTTTTCATGAAAAAGTTTCCATTTTGCGATTGAAAATCATCTATATGGTAAAAAGGTATTATGAAAAATGATAATGAAGAAAAAATCAGGTCTCACAAAGATCTGGAAGTTTGGAAAAAGTCGAGAGAGCTTGTAAAGTTAATTTACAAAATGACACAAAATTTTCCAAAACAGGAATTATATGGACTTGTTTCTCAGATCAGACGAGCGTCTGTTTCTGTTCCCACCAATATTGCGGAGGGTTTTGGAAGAAGGCACTCCAGGGAACTCATTCATTTCCTTTATTATTCTCAGGGGAGCCTGTCTGAGATAGAAACCCTCGTCACTCTATCATATGATCTTGATTATATTGATATTACAACCGATGAAGACTTTCAGGGCAAAATCAGAACAATCAGAGTCATGCTCTCCCGACTTATCCAAAGCATCGAAAAGAAAGACAATAATCAATAAATATCAGAACTTTGTTATCTTGTCGCTACGTAACCTCGTAACTTGGTAACCTCGTCACTCTGTAACCCCGTAATTTCGTCACTAATTTTACCGTAATTTTGCATTATAAAGACAAACACTATGCTCGAGATGTCAGTAAATAAATTCAGAGCCAACCTCAAAGAATTCGTGGATAAAGTAATTTCAGAGCATCAGGCCATCAGGGTAAACCGGAGGTCAGGACAGGATTTTATTGTTGTCAGTGCCGAAGACTGGGAAAGGGAGCAGGAAACCCTGTATATACTCCGAAACAACTCACTGATGAGCCATGTGGCTGAATCGATGGGAACCCATCAGACTAAACCGGATTCAAACCATGTAACCCCGTAACCCCGTAACTTCGTAACCCCGTAACCCCGTAACTTCGTAACTTCGTAACCCGTAACTTCGTAACTTCGTAACCCCGTAACTTCGTCACCCCATCACCCCGTCACCTCGTAACCTCGTCACTTCGTCACCATTTTTACCGTAATTTTGCATTATAAAGACAAACACTATGCTCGAGCTGTCAGTAAATAAATTCAGAGCCAACCTCAAAGAATTCGTGGATAAAGTAATTTCAGAGCATAAGGCTATCAGGGTAAACCGGCGGTCAGGGCAGGATTTTATTGTTGTAAGTGCGAATCAATGGGGACTTATCAGACTAAAACAGGATATAAACCTACTCAGGAACAAATTGATGAGATCAATCGTATTTGAGGGAAACACCTGGAATGTTTACGAAAACCTGAGGGAAAAAGATAAACAGCTTCATAAAAATCTTTGCAGAATATTAAAAGAAATGCAAAGAGAAAATCCAGACAAAGGATACGGAAAACCTGAACAGCTGAAATATGAAATGTCTGGTTTCTGGTGCAGAAGATTGTCTCAATATGATCGATTGATCTATAAATTCGATG
>JAPLDE010000075.1:0-16183 GCA_026391855.1 Bacteroidota bacterium
CTTTTACAGGCGGTGTTTTTACAAATATAACCCATGACCACCTCGACTATCATGAAACCTTCGAAAACTATCTGAAAGCAAAAAAAACTTTTTTCGATACCCTCCCTCAAAAAGCTTTCGCCCTTACCAACGCCGATGACCGTAATGGAATGGTCATGGTCCAGAATACCAGGGCCAGGGTCTTCACCTACGCCTTGCATTCCATGGCCGACTTCATGGCAAAAGTCTTTGAAAATCAGATCGATGGAATGAAGCTTAGCTTGAACAACAAAGAGATCTGGACAAAACTGGTAGGTACGTTCAATGCATATAACCTGGTAGCGGTTTTTGCAGCGGCAGAATTGCTTGGCCAGGACCAGTCAGATGTGCTCATTCACCTGAGCCGTGTCGAACATGTAGAAGGCAGGTTCGATTGCATCTACAGCAAACAGGGAATCACCGGTATTGTAGACTATGCGCACACGCCCGATGCCGTTAAAAATGTGCTGAGCACGATTACCGAGATCCGTACCGGGCAGGAAAACCTGATCACTGTAATCGGTGCCGGCGGCGACAGGGACCGCACCAAAAGACCCCTGATGGCCAGCATAGCCTGCAGCATGAGCGACACAGTCATACTCACTTCCGATAACCCGCGCTCTGAAGAACCCGAAACCATCATCGAAGAAATGAAAAGCGGCCTCAGCCCGGTAGATAAAAGAAAAGTGATCACTCTGGTAAACAGGAAAGAAGCCATCATCACAGCCTGTCACCTGGCTAAACCCGGAGATATCATCCTGGTAGCCGGTAAAGGCCATGAAAAATACCAGGAGATCAAAGGTGTTAAACTGCCTTTTGACGACAAAAAGATACTCGAAGAAAATTTAATACTGGCTGAACAGGAATCAGCCGGAAATAGTTAAGCGAATGCTCTATTATATTTTCAGATATTTCGACCAAGCTTTCAACATCCCCGGTGCCGGAGTATTCCAGTATATCTCCTTCCGTGCCTCTGCGGCAGCTATCCTGTCGCTACTGATCACCATGATATATGGCAAAAGTCTCATTAACGTATTGAAAAAGAAACAGGTAGGGGAAACAGTAAGGGATCTCGGTCTTCAGGGCCAGATGGAAAAACAAGGGACACCTACCATGGGAGGTCTGATTATCCTCGGCGCCATTCTTATCCCTACCCTCCTGCTGGCCAAACTCGATAATATCTACATCATCCTTATCCTTTTTACTACTGTCTGGCTTGGGTTGTTCTGCTTCCTTGATGATTATATCAAAGTCTTCAAAAAAGATAAAAAAGGACTGGCCGGGAAGTTCAAAATTCTGGCACAGGTCATACTTGGGATAATCATCGGATCAACCTTGTATTTCAATAACAATGTGGTGATTAAGGAAAAATCGTCAGACAGGGGATTTGTTATCTCAAAAACAGCCTTCAATATTGAAAACGAGAATGTTACACGAACTCTGCCCCTGAAAACCATCAAATCGACCCGTACAACCATCCCCTTCATTAAAAACCATGAGTTCGATTATGCCCTGTTGTTGAGATGGATGGGTGGTGACTACCGGAAATGGGCTTTCCTGGTTTTCATCCCGATTGTGATCCTTATCATAACCGGCGTCTCAAACGGCGCAAACCTGACCGACGGCATGGATGGGCTGGCGACAGGCACATCAGCCATTATCGGAGTAACACTGGGCATACTGGCTTATGTATCAGGCAATACAGTGTTTTCGAACTACTTAAACATAATGTATATCCCGAACAGCGGCGAACTTACCATATATATAAGTGCATTTGTAGGCGCCTGCGTGGGTTTTCTCTGGTACAACACCAACCCTGCCCAGGTGTTTATGGGTGATACAGGCAGTTTGGCCATGGGAGGGATCATTGCGGTGTTTGCCATTATGATCCGCAAAGAACTGCTTATACCTATCCTTTGCGGTATTTTCCTGGCCGAAAGCCTTTCCGTTATCCTTCAGGTCGGCTATTTCAAATACACTAAAAAGAAATCCGGCCAGGGAAAAAGGATCTTTAAAATGTCACCCCTGCACCACCACTTCCAGGTGCTGGGCTATGCTGAACCAAAAATCGTCATGAGATTCTTCATCATCGGGTTGATGCTGGCTGTCATGACGATAGTAACATTAAAATTGAGGTAAACATGCTTGTTAAACGACTAAACCAACCAAACTATGACATTAGAAGCCTTAGCATTACAAGGTAGGGAGCAGGTCTTCTCCTCAATGGCGGCCGGTATCGGTAACCGCGTTATTGATATCAGGAAAGAATCCATAAAAGAAAGCATGTCCGACTTCACTAACATTGAGCACCGGATCGAATTTGTCGCAAATATTCATGGAATTGAGTTCATCAACGACTCACGCGCCACGAATATACATTCTACCTGGTTTACCATGGAAAGCATGTCCAAACCACTGATCTGGATTGCAGGTGCAATGGAAAACGAGAATGATTACAGCCCGTTGCTTGAACTGGTAAGAAAAAAAGTAAAAGCAATTATTTACCTGGGTGGCAGAAATGAAAACTTTATCAATGCCTTCATTGGCATCCAGCCGAATATCTGCGAAACCGTCAGCATGGATGAAGCCGTTATGGCTTCCTACCGGATCGGCAAAAAAGGTGACCTCGTCCTGTTGTCTCCTGCCTGCCCCAGCTTTAATCTTTTTAAAAATTATGAAGAAAGAGGTGAAATGTTCAAAAAATCAGTGAAAAAACTTTAATAAAATATTGATTAACAGGATGTTTAAATCCATGAGAAATATAAAGGGTGACAGGGTGCTTTGGGTGGTGGTGGTGATACTATCCATCTTCTCATTATTGGCCGTCTATAGCTCTACAGGTACCCTGGCATATAAAAAGCAGGGGGGAAATACTGAGTATTACTTGTTTAAGCATTTCGTCATACTGGCATTCGGGTTCTTCCTGATGTGGCTGACTCACAAGGTCAAGTACACCTATTTCTCGAGAATTTCCCAGCTGGCCATGATTGTTTCGCTGTTCCTTCTTGCATTGACGCTTGCTTTTGGTTCCCATATCAATGAAGCCTCCCGTTCACTTACCGTTCCGGTGATCAACCTTACTTTCCAGAGCTCCGACTTCGCCAAGCTGGCCCTGATCATGTATACGGCCCGTATGCTGAGTAAAAAACAGGACCAGATCAAGGATTTCAAATCAGCCTTCCTGCCTATCATGTGGCCTATCATTGCCATCTGTGCCCTTATCCTTCCCGAAAATTTCTCCACGGCAGCCATGTTGTTTGCTACCTGCCTGGTCCTTATGTTCATCGGAAGAGTAAACATGAAGTATATTCTCTCGCTGATCGGAACCGGCCTTGTCACACTTGTCATATTAACATCAATTATTTATTTTACCAAACCCGACAAAGGAAGGATACTTACCTGGAAAAACAGGATCGAGAACTTTGTTAACGGGGAAAAAGGCGGTGAAGACGGCTACCAGGTTGAACAAAGTAAAATCGCCATTGCAACCGGCGGTGTCTTTGGGAAAATGCCCGGAAAATCAACCCAGCGTAACTTCCTTCCGCATCCCTATTCTGATTTCATTTTTGCTATCATCATCGAAGAGTACGGACTCTTCGGAGGTATACTACTCGTTTTGCTTTATTTGATAATTCTTTTCCGTGGAACACGAATCGTGGTGAAAAGCCCCGGCAATTTCGGGGCTTTCCTCGCGATAGGCGTGAGTTTCAGCCTGGTCTTCCAGGCTATGATCAATATGGCGGTAGCGGTAAACCTTTTCCCCGTGACCGGGCAGCCAATGCCCTTTGTAAGCATGGGTGGCACCTCTATCTGGTTCACCAGTATCGCCATCGGTGTAATTCTAAGTGTCAGCAGAGAATTGGAAAATAATCCGGAAAAACAGGCAGAAAATGGAGCAGTACCAGCATAAATTCATTCTCAGTGGCGGAGGTACCGGCGGTCACGCCTACCCGGCTATCGCTATTGCCGATGCCCTGAAGGAAAAATTCCCCGGAGCCTTATTCCTCTTTGTTGGAGCATTGGGACGAATGGAGATGGATAAAGTTCCTGCTGCCGGTTATCCGATACAAGGACTGTGGATCAGTGGGTTACAGCGGGAGATAAGCCTGAAAAACCTGAGCTTCCCCATCAAGGTGATCTCCAGTATGGTGAAAGCCAGGAAAATCATCCTGGCTTTTAAACCCGATGTAGTGATTGGTACCGGCGGGTATGCCTCAGGTCCCACCCTGAGAGTGGCTTCATCGCTGGGAATCCCGACGCTGATACAGGAGCAGAACTCATACCCGGGCATTACGAATAAAATCCTATCAAAAAAAGTCGACAAGATCTGCGTGGCCTACGAAGGACTCGATAAATATTTCCCGGCAGAAAAGATCATACTCACCGGGAACCCCGTCCGCAAGGACATCATGAATATGGAAGGCAAAAAGGACGAGGCACTGGCCTTCTTCGGCCTACGGAATGACTGTAAAACAATCCTCGTTATTGGTGGGAGCCTCGGAGCCAGAACCATCAATGAAAGCATCCATGATTGCCTGGAAAGCCTTCTGGCTAAGGATATCCAGGTAATATGGCAAACAGGAAAGCAATATTTCACTGAAGCTGAGACAATTGTAAATAACTCTTTCTCCTCTATGGTAAGGGTGTTCCCTTTCATCTCCAGGATGGACATGGCTTATGCCGCAGCTGATATGATCGTCTCCAGGGCAGGGGCGATAGCCATCTCCGAACTCTGTATCACCGCTAAAGCCTGCATTCTTATCCCTTCACCCAATGTCGCCGAAGACCATCAAACAAAAAATGCACAGGCATTGGTCGATAAAGAAGCTGCCATCCTCATCCCTGACCCGATGGCCCGCGAAAAACTCGGTGAAACCATCCTCTCGCTCTTTGAAGACGAAAAAAGAATGAATAAACTGGCTCAGCGAATTGGGGATATGGCCCATAGAAATGCAACAGAACTAATTGTTAATGAAATACTTGGACTTATCGTTACCGAAAAGGAATGATTGACTTTAAAGGCTTAAAACAAATTTACTTCCTCGGCATAGGAGGTATCGGGATGAGTGCCCTTGCAAGGTATTTCCGTTCATTGGGCATTAAGGTGGCTGGTTATGATAAAACCAGGACCCCGTTGACTGATCAACTCGAAGCGGAGGGAATTGTGGTGCATTACACCGACGACCCATCCCGCATTCCTAAAAAGACACAATTGGTCATATATACACCCGCTGTTCCGTCCGACCTGCTTGAATACGTCACGCTGGTATTAATGGGAGCCCCGATGGTTAAGCGTTCAGAGGTCCTGGGTTGGCTGGCCGGCGGTATGAAATGTATTGCTGTGGCCGGATCACACGGAAAAACAACTACTTCCACACTGATCGCCCATCTTCTTCATTCTTCAGATAAAGGCTGCCGCGCTTTTCTCGGGGGAATTTCGAAAAATTACGGAACAAATTACATCTCCGACAAAAAACCGGAATGGATGGTGGCCGAAGCCGATGAATATGACCGCTCTTTCTTAAAGCTCTTTCCTGACCTGGCAGTGGTAACCTCAGTTGATCCCGACCACCTGGATATTTACAAGACCAAAGAGGCCCTGGAGAATGCTTTCTGCAGCTTTATCAGCCAAATCAGGAATGGAGGCCACCTGGTGATAAAATATGGCATTTTGCCGGATGCTGAGTTGCCGGAAAATGTCATCAAATATACTTACGGATTGGACGAATCTGCTGATTTCCATCCAGTTAACACACATACTGAAAACGGAATTTTCCGTTTCGATCTGAAAACTCCAGGTAAAACGATGAAGGGTTTAACCCTGGAGATCCCTGGTCTGATCAACCTCGAAAATGCTACTGCAGGACTCGCTGTCGGATGGCTGACCGGAATTCAGTACGAAAATCTGTCATTGGCACTTGCTGATTATAAAGGTGTTGTACGTCGTTTAGACTTAAAATACAAAGATGATACTACTGCTTATATCGATGATTATGCTCATCATCCTGAAGAGATCAAGGCCTGCATCCTCTCCGTCAGGGAGTTATACCCCGAAAAAAAAATAACCGGGGTCTTTCAGCCACACCTTTTCACCAGAACACGCGACTTTGCCGACGATTTCGCCCGCAGCCTCGAAAAACTCGACAGTGTTATTCTGCTGGAGATATACCCCGCCCGTGAAAACCCGATAACAGGCATCAATTCAACATTCCTGCTCGATAAAATACATCACCCCGATAAAGTACTTTGCTCAAAAGAAAACCTGGTTAATGAAATTGCCTCCAGGCAGATAGAGGTACTGCTGACAATGGGCGCCGGTGATATTGATACGGTCGTCGGACCACTGGTCGACCTGCTCACACATTCAAAACAATAAAGGACAGCCACCATGAAGAAATTCCTTAAAATATCAGCCTGGGTCCTTTTTACCTCAAGTCTCTTTGTAATGGTCGGCTTCATCGAGGTTGAACAGCAAAAAGTCATCTGTAAGGGCATTGAGATAACACTCGACCAGGCCGACGAAAATTCCTTCCTGACTAAGGCCGAGATAAAATATACCGTCGAACAGCTCCTCGGCGACTCTGTCAAAGGTAAACCACTGAAACAGATTAGTATAAGTCTTATTCGCGACAGGTTGCAGGAAAATGAGTATGTAAAAAAAGCACTGGTGTATTCAACGGTTGATGGAATACTGAAAGTAGTGATCAGCCAGCGAACACCTATCCTCAGGGTACAGGCAGCCAATGGCCGGAGTTTTTATATCAGCAACGACGGAAGGATGATCCCTGTCAGTTACCAGTATACTGCCAGGGTGCCCTTGGCCAATGGCGTCATCTCCGAATCCTTTGACCCGCAGACCGATCTTACTCCTTCTATATTACTGACCGCCGATCTGAATGATAAGATCACCACACTCCAGAAACTTTACCTGCTTGGGAAATACATATCCGGCAACGAATTCCTGTCAGCCCAGGTCGCACAAATCTATGTTAATGCCGACGGTGAATTTGAAATGGTACCCATAGTCGGAAACCACATTATCCTGTTTGGCAATGCAAATGACCTGGAGGAGAAATTCAATAAACTCATTTGTTTTTACTTAAATGGCTTAAAAACTGCAGGTTGGAATACATACAAAACAATAAATATTAAATATAAGAACCAGGTAATCTGTTCAAAAAATTAAAACCTAACTAATATGGAAGCTTCTGATATTATTGTCGGCCTGGACATAGGCACAACCAAGATCGCGGTCATTGTCGGCCGCAAAAATGAATACGGAAAGATTGAGATCCTTGGCTATGGAAGAACCGAGTCGATAGGTGTCAAAAGAGGGGTTGTTTCTAATATCGAGGATACTGTACGCTCAATTAGTGCGGCTGTGAAGACAGCTGAAGAAACCTCCGGCGTCCAGATAAAAAATGTGTATGTCGGGATAGCGGGACAACACATTAAAAGCCTGCAGCACAAGGGCAGCCTCATACGCAACAGCGGAGAGGATGAGATCACCCAGGAAGACCTTGATAAACTGAATGAAAACATGTATAAACTGGTGATGCCGCCTGGCGAGGAGATTATCCAGGTCATTGCCCAGGAATATATCGTTGACGGCGAACAGGGGATAAAACAACCCATTGGCATCTGCGGTGTGTCGTTGGAAGCTAACTGCCATATTATCACAGGTCAGACGGCCGCAGTCAAGAATATTTACCGCTGTATCCGTAAAGCCGGCCTTGAAGTGACGGGCATGATGCTTGAGCCATTGGCTTCCGCTGCAGCTGTCCTCAGTGAAGAAGAAGAGGAAGCCGGGGTTGTCCTCGTTGACATCGGCGGAGGAACTACCGATATCGCCATCTTCCAGGATGGGATTATCAGGCATACGGCCGTAATTCCTTTCGGCGGAGATGTAATTACCGATGATATCCGGGAAGGTTGCCACATCATAAGGAAACACGCGGAAGAATTGAAGATCAAATTCGGAAGCTGCCTGGCCAGCGAAAACAGAGATGAGGAAATTGTAGCTATCCCAGGGTTAAGAGGCCGACCAGCCAGGGAAATATCGCTGCGTAACCTCGCCAAGATCGTGGAAGCCCGTATGGAAGAAATTATCCATTTCATTATCAATGAGATAAAAAACTCAGGGTACGAGAAAAAGCTTATCGGCGGTATCGTACTTACCGGCGGCGGAGCAATGATGAAACACCTGGCCCAGCTTACGGAATTTATGACCGGTTTCGACACCCGTATCGGCTACCCCAATGAACACCTCGGAAAAGAAGTCCCCGACGAAATGGCCAGCCCCATGTATGCTACCGGTGTTGGACTCGTTTTCCTTGGTCTCGAGAAATCAGAGAAAGAAAGAAGAAAACTCCTGGGATACGAGGAAGTGGTCGAGGAAACCCTTGCTCCTGCCGAAGAAAATAAGGAGGAATTAATCCTTGAAGAAGGTGATGAAATCAAGTTCACAAAGGTGAAAAAACCTAAAATCAGAAGAATCGGACCCTTCTCCCTGGGTGGTGAAACCTTGCTTAAAGCACTGGAAGTCTGGTTCAATGATGGTGGCGATAAGAAAAATTAAGTGAATAACTTCTGACTTCGGTTGATAAAAAAACTTGAGAAACATCCCATCTAAGCATAAAAATCATTTAATTTGAGGAGGAATAATTATGACTAATTCTGGGAATCAAAATTATACGCCAAGCATGATCAGATTTGACTTGCCGAAGAACGATACATCCATTATTAAGGTGATTGGCGTGGGTGGTGGAGGTTGCAATGCAGTCAACCATATGTTCAACGAAGGAATTCAGGGTGTTGACTTTATTATCTGCAATACGGATGCTCAATCGCTTAATCAGAGTCCGATCCCGTTAAAAATTCAGCTGGGCGCGAGCCTTACCGAAGGAAGGGGTGCCGGCTCATTACCCTCGGTTGGTCGTAATGCTGCACTTGAAAATATTGAAGATATCCGTGCCCTGCTGGAACGCGATACCAAAATGCTTTTCGTCACTGCAGGTATGGGCGGCGGTACAGGTACCGGCGCCGCCCCGGTCATCGCTGCCGTCGCCAAAGAAATGGATATCCTTACCGTCGGGATCGTCACTATCCCTTTTAGCTTCGAAGGCAGCAAACGCCGCAAACAGGCCGATGAAGGAATCAAGGAACTTCGGGAACATGTCGATAGCCTGCTGGTCATTTGCAACGATAAACTTAGGGAACTCTATGGCGACCTTCCCCTTTCAAAGGCTTTCGGTAAAGCAGATAACATCCTTACAACCGCAGCCAAAGGAATAGCAGAGATCATCACCGTTCCGGGATATATCAATGTTGATTTTGAAGACGTTAAAACGGTCATGAGAAACAGCGGCGTTGCCATTATGGGCTCCGGCCTGGCAGAAGGTGAAGACCGTGCACTCAAAGCCGTGGAAGAAGCACTGACCTCTCCCCTGCTTAACGACAATAACATCGACGGAGCCTCAAATATTCTCCTCTATATTGCCTCCGGAAACCAGGAAGTTACCATGGACGAAGTGTCCGTTATTACCGACTATATTCAGGCCAAAGCCGGTCAGAATGCCGAAATAATCTGGGGTAATGGCAGTAATCCTTCATTCGAATCAAAAATTGCAGTAACCCTTGTGGCTACCGGTTTCGAAATCAGCGGATCTGAAAAAAAGAACCAAAAAGAACCCGAATCGAACAAGGTCCTGATAGGTACCCTTGGTGAACCCGATCTTTCAAGAATGAAAATCGACGAACCACTGCCATATTCTCCGCCCCAGATCAGTCCCATATTGGAGGAAATTTCACTGATCACGGATAAAGGCAACAACGAACCCGGAGAACCTGATTCAGAGACCGATCCGGAATCAGACCCTGATGCAGAACCGGAGCATCAGCCCGAACCCTTTAATACAGTAAACAGCGAACCCATAGTCTTCGAATTGTATCAAAATAATCCTGATGCCGAACCAGAGCCGGAAACTGACCATGAGCTCCGGAAGATCGTGAATGAGTATGTTACACCTCCTCCTGTCAGGATCGAACCCGAACCCCTGAAAAAAGAACATCCCGAATTCATTTCTGCCAGCCTTGATGCCGGTAAAACATCCAACGACCGGAAAAACAGGCTCAGGGAACTAAGCCTTCGCCTTAAAACCCCGGATGGGATCGACCAGCTTGAAAGAGAACCCGCCTATATGCGCCTCCAGGTCGATCTTACCGAACCACGCCATTCCTCTGAATCTGAAGTCTCTCATTACTCCCTCGCTGAAGATACCAAAGGAGGAATCGAATTGAAACAAAACAATTCATACCTTCACGACCAGCCGGATTAATTCAACTGATTGATAATCAATTATTTATCTGATTCTATGAACCTTACCGATAAGATCAATGGGGATATCAAAGCGGCTATGCTTGCCAGGGAAAAAGAAAAACTCGAAGCACTCAGGGCCGTTAAATCTGCCATCCTCTTATTCAATACACAGGATGGAAGTAAAAAGGAAATTACTGAAGAAGATGAAATAAAGCTCCTTCAGAAAATGGTTAAACAACGAAAAGAAACAGCTGAGATCTATATCGCTCAAAACCGGCAGGATCTCGCTCAGAATGAGTTGTTTCAGGCCGAAGTTATCGAAAAATACCTCCCTGAACAAATGCCCCCCGACCAGATCAGATCGATCATTCAGCAAATCATTAAAGAAACCGGCGCTGCCTCCGTCAGGGATATGGGTAAAGTTATGAATGCGGCTGCAGCTTCCCTGGCAGGTAAAGCTGACAATAAGACAATTGCGGGGTTTGTTAAAGAACTGCTTGGTAATTAATAGCTTAGGTCGGTAAAGCTAAAACTTCCTGGCTTTATAATTGGCTTTCCTTAAACTCTCAATGAGTTTGGCCGTTATGATCATCGGTTTCCAAAGCAAATGGTATTTCCCCATCCTTTCCTTAAAGTCCAGATAGTTCACCTGCCCTGTCAGTACCTTGCAAAAACCCCTCCATAACCTGTCACTCTTCCTCAGTTGATGATGGATCAGCAACGGAACAGTATTGAAGATCCGCTTGATCGGAAAAGCAGCCAGTAATTCAGTGGAAATTTCATTCTCCAGCCTTTGCCTGTATTGATAAGGATGATTGGTTATGCCTTCCAGAAATTCCATAATGACCGAAGAGGCAATTTTTCCGCTCTTTAAGGCATAATAAATCCCCTCACCAGTCAATGGATCAGTCAACCCTGCCGCATCACCAACCACCAGAACACGGGAAGCCTGGACCCGGCTGAATCCTGTCCGGTATGGAATCGGAAAGGTCCGGAAAGAAAGAATTTCAACATCGCTTACTTGTAAAGATTCAAGAAATCTGAAAAAATAGGTCTTTAAATGTCTGGCCAGTGAAATAGGGCCTCCAACACCTATCGAAAGATGGTCACGCTTAGGAAAAACCCAGGCATATCCCTCCATAAATGTTCCCCAGTCAAGGTATACAGTCTCCCTGAACTGATCGGTATACTTCTCAGGCACCCTGATCTCACTCTCTATCCCAATACCCTTCTTAATATTCTCATTTAAATTAAAACTCTTGGCTGTAATACTGTTTACTCCGTCGGCCCCGATCACAAAACTCGCAGCATATTCAATCTCCTCTGTGTGAACAAGTACCTGGTCAAAAGTTTCGGTAAAACCCGTAACCCTCACACCATGAATACATTCTGCACCCTTTTCCTTTGCCTTATTTAACAGCAGCATGTCAAATTTGTCCCGCATCGTGCAAACCATCAGTGGCTCTTTCGAAGACCTGATGAACTCATACTTGAAACGATGCGAAAACCTGAACCGGTAAATCCTTGAATCAATGACTGACTCTATATCGAAGGGAATAAGGTTTAGCGTACGATAAGTCAATCCTCCCCCACAAGGCTTATATCTTGGAAAAAAATCCTTCTCCAGGATCATCACCCGGTAACCTCTTTCTGCTAAATGATAAGCAGCCAGTGAACCTGCAGGTCCTGCACCAACAATGATTACATCATAAAATCTGGAATCCATTCGGCTCTTTACTTCTTTACAAGAATATCTCAAAGATATAATTCACTGGCTAATCACACCTTCTTTTCTGAAAAAAAATATCATACTCAAAATTCTTCAGTAAAAAAAACCCGGAACAGGCCTCTTGTCAATGACTATTGACCTTGAATCCCCCCTCCGGTTAACGTTATTTAACAGAATGTTTAACAGTTGTTAACACTGCTTATACAATCATGGCGTGGATGTTGCATTATCTCACTGAATTTTCTAATTCAATAATCACTAAAAAATTTAAAAATGAAAAAAGTTTTGTTAGGTGTGTTAACCCTCGTGTTCCTGGGTGTCACCACATTCGCTCAAACAGGTCAGCAGACTGAGAAGAAAGAAGTTAAAAAAGCCCCTGCTACTACCACTACTGTAAAGCAAGAACCTCAGAAACCGGCAACAAACGTCGCTCCGGCTGTAAAGAAAGAACCCACGGCTACTACTGAGAAGAAAGAAGCCAAACCGGTAAAAAAAGTGAAAAAAGCTAAAAAAGCCGAAAACAAGGAAATGAAGAAAGAAGAAAAGAAAGAAATGAAAAAAGAACCGGCCAAAGCTCCTGAAAAGAAAGAAGTGAAACCCGAACCTAAGAAATAATCCTTCCTTCGGTTTGATCAAAAAAAGGCTGTTATCTATTGGGTAACAGCCTTTTTTATTTGGACTTCTTATTCAACAGCCACCCCCCTGCCGTGGCATTGCTTGTACTTTTTCCCACTGCCGCACGGACATGGGTCATTTCTCCCAACCTTTTTCTCAACCTTTACAGGCTGAGCCTTCTGCGGTTCAGCTGTCCGGTTCGGAGTAGCCACATCATCCCTGCCGGTCTTTAGCTTGCTCATATCCGTCCGCCTCGGTATTCTCGCCTCATGAATATTGTTTTCCAACCCTGGAAGGGTCCCCATTAACAAAAAGGAGCAAATTTCCTTGTTGATCCGTTGTACCATGGTCTTAAACAACTCAAATGACTCAAACTTATAGATAAGTAATGGGTCCTTCTGCTCGTAAGTGGCATTCTGAACTGATTGCTTCAACTCATCCATCTCCCTGAGATGCTCCTTCCAGGCATCATCAATCAGTGCCAGGGTCAACCCTTTCTCTATTGCAAGATTTACTTCCCTGCCCTTATCCTCATAAGCCTTCTTTAAATTGGCGATCACCTGAAGGGTCTTTATTCCATCTGTAAAGGGAATGGCTATGTTCTCAAACCGCGGGTTATTCTCATAAACATCAGCAATAACCGGGTATACATGCATGGCAATGTATTCCTTCTTCTTCTTGTACTGCTCTGATAATGACGCAAACAATGCCTCGGTAAGCTCCTCGGCATTCAAATTGGAATATTCCTTCTCATTGAAAGGCGGCTCCATCGCCAGTGTTTTCAGCAATTCCAACTTTAACCCTTCATAACTACTCTGATATTCAGCAACATACAATTCACAAATATCGAAGAACATATTGGAAATATCCAGGGCAAGTCTTTCACCATACAAGGCGTGTCTCCGCTTATTATAAATGACTTCCCGCTGGGCATTCATTACATCATCATACTCCAGTAATCTTTTCCTGATGCCAAAGTTGTTCTCCTCAACCTTTTTCTGGGCTCTTTCGATGGATTTGGTGATCATCGAATGCTGAATAACCTCACCTTCCTTTAAACCAAGCCTGTCCATTACCTTGGCAATCCTTTCCGATCCGAACAATCGCATCAGGTCATCCTCAAGTGAAACAAAGAATGCCGAACTTCCGGGGTCACCCTGACGCCCGGATCTTCCCCTTAGCTGCCTGTCAACCCTTCGCGATTCGTGCCTTTCTGTACCAATGATAGCCAATCCCCCCGCTTCCTTAACTCCCGGGCCCAGCTTTATGTCGGTTCCTCTACCGGCCATATTCGTGGCAATGGTAATGGCGCCCGGTGCTCCCGCATGGGCTACGATTTCTGCTTCCCTGGCATGTAACTTTGCATTCAAAACATTATGCTTCAGATTCTTCCGGGCTAGCATCCTGCTCAATAACTCTGAAGTTTCAACCGAAGTAGTTCCTACCAGTACAGGTCGCCCGTGTGTCGTCAGGTTCACTACCTCATCAATTACAGCATTGAATTTCTCCCTCTTGGTCTTGTAAACCAGATCTTCCATGTCATCCCTGACAACAGGCTTGTTGGTCGGAATAACTACCACATCCAGCTTATAAATATCCCATAACTCACCCGCTTCGGTCTCTGCAGTCCCAGTCATCCCCGCCAGCTTCTTATACATCCTGAAATAATTCTGAAGGGTGATCGTCGCATAGGTCTGAGTCGCAGCCTCTACCTTTACATTCTCTTTTGCCTCTATCGCCTGGTGCAAACCGTCGGAATACCGCCTGCCTTCCAATATACGGCCGGTTTGCTCATCCACGATCTTGATCTTGTTCTCAATGATCACATATTCTACGTCAAGCTCAAATAAAGCATATGCCCTTAATAACTGGTTAACGGTATGAATACGCTCCGACTTGACGGAATAATCCTGCATCATCACCGTCTTCTTCTCAATTTTTTGAACCTCCGGCAGCTTCATTTTCTCCAGCGCAGCCAGTACAGCGCCAATATCCGGAATAATATAAAACTTCGAATCTTCATATGATTCCGTGATCAGATCGATACCCTGTTCTGATAGATCTATCGTGTTATTCTTTTCATCAATAACGAAAAACAACTCATCATCAATAAGATGCATATTCTTTGATTGCTCCGCCATGTAAAAGTTCTCTGTCTTCTGCAACAAAGCCCTCATACCCTGCTCGCTGAGAAACTTGATCAGAGCCTTGTTCTTTGGCAGCCCTCTGTGGGCCCTTAATAACAACTCTCCACCTTTTTTTTCTTCTTCCGGACTGGGATTCTCTTTCCCCAACAGGTTCTTCGCTTCTGCTAATACTTTAGTTACCAGGTTTTTCTGCGCATTGTACAATTTCAGAACCTGGGGTTTTAATGAATCAAACTCCTGGTTATCTCCTTTTGGGGTGGGCCCTGATATAATAAGAGGTGTCCTTGCATCATCAACAAGCACGGAGTCAACTTCATCAACTATCGCATAATTATGCATCCGTTGAACCAATTCATCAGGGTTCCTGGCCATATTATCACGCAGATAGTCAAAACCAAACTCATTGTTGGTCCCGAAAGTAATATCCGCCAGGTAGGCATTCTTCCGTTCTTCTGAGTTGGGCTCATGCCGGTCAATACAGTCAACCTTCAACCCGTGGAACTCATAAAGGACACCCATCCATTCAGAGTCGCGCTTGGCCAGGTAATCATTGACGGTTACTATATGTACACCCTTGCCGGGTAATGCATTCAGATAAACAGGCAAGGTTGCAACAAGCGTCTTCCCCTCCCCGGTGGCCATTTCCGCAATTTTACCCTGGTGAAGAACAATTCCTCCGATAAGCTGTACATCATAATGCACCATATCCCAACGGATCAGGTTCCCGCCTGCCAGCCAGCTACTTGCCCACCGCGCTTTATCTCCGTCTATCTCAATGCTCGACCTCCGCGTAGCCAGGTCACGATCCATCTGGGTGGCGGTAACCTCTACCCACTCACTCTCCACAAACCGCCTGGCTGTCTCCTTTACCACATTAAACACTTCAGGAAGTATCTCCTCCAGCATCTCCTGAGTCTTGTCATACTGCTTCTTTTCCAGCCTGTCTATTTCCTGGTAATGCTTCTCCTTCTCATCCACATCCATGTCAGGGTCCAGCTCAACCTTGTCTTTTAATTCCCTGATCAGCTCTTCCTCTTCCTTCACATAAGCAAAGATCTTCTCCCTGAATTCAATTGTCTTTCCCCTCAGCTCATCATTGCTGAGCTTCCTGATTTCCTCATTGGCTTGTCTGGTCCTCTCCAATAATGGATCAATGGCCTTTAGGTCACGGTCTGCTTTTGTTCCTACGAACTTCTTAAAAATTCCCAACATAAATATGATGTTTGGTTAATCACAAAGGTAGCCATTTCTTTCAAAAAGGGTGCCGCAATCGGTCAAACAAAAAGGGCACAGTATCACTGCACCCTCTTCGCCGGGATCTTCCGGCCTGTAAAACGGGCCGGTTTAATCTATATT
>JAPLDE010000075.1:16228-31483 GCA_026391855.1 Bacteroidota bacterium
AGAAATCCTCCTTGGTAGGATATTCAGGCCAAAGATCTTCTATACTCTCATAGACCTCGCCTTCATCCTCTATTTCCCTTAGATTCTCAATCACCTCCACAGGAGCACCCGAACGGAGACAATAATCAATCAGTTCTTCCTTGGTGGCAGGCCACGGAGCATCTTCCAGTTTCGAGGCCAATTCCAGAGTCCAATACATCGCTTGAGAGTTTAGTTAGGTTTCAATTTTGCTGCAAAAATATACCTTTTTGAAAAAAAGTCAACTTTTGTGACTAAAAGTATTGATTTGTTGAAAAGTAGTTATTTTTCCGACTCACGTATATTTAATATTATTGACAAAAAGACAGATCAAGAGTTGCCTGGTGAAGAGTAAATAACTGTTTTACTACCTTTGCTTATCTTCGTTGTCTTATGCCTGGCATTTCCCTCTTCCTGAAAAAAAATCCCGCCCTTGCCTGGATAACCGTGCTGCTGGCAACAGCTCTCTTCGTTTTCTCACCACTGTTCCAAAATGAACTGGTCAGCTGGGACGATACGGTATATATCACAAACAACACCCTTATCCAGCATCTCTCAGCCGCCAACCTGTCCTTCATGTTCTCTCATTCTTTTGAAGGCCATTATCATCCGCTTACACTGCTGTCACTCTCCCTCGACTACCAGTTCTGGGGAACGGACCCCACCGCTTATCATCTGCATAACCTCATTCTCCACCTGATCAACATTATTCTTATTTTCTTCATCGTCCTTAGAGTGGATGGAAAAACCTGGGTGGCAGGTATTACAGCCATGCTCTTTGGCATCCATCCAATGCATGTGGAAGCTGTAGCTTGGGCCACAGCAAGGAAAGATGTGCTGTTTTCATTGTTTTTCCTGCTCTCCATGTTCTCATACCTTACCTATAAACTGAAAAACAAGAGAATTTGTTACGTTATCGCCCTGCTTTTCTTTATTTTATCGGTCCTTTCAAAGGCTCAGGCCGTGTTTCTGCCATTTTGTCTGGTGTTGCTGAACTTCCTCAAAGGTGAAAAACTGAACGATAAGAATACCTGGCTGGATAAAATTCCCTTATTCCTTCTTGCCCTGGCTTTTGGTATTGTCGCCTTCTTTGCCCAGAAAGCTACCGGTTATATGGGCGATCCAGCCGGTTTCCAATCTGTCCCTGAAACCTTCCTCTTTTCTTGCTACAGTTTCGCGTTATACCTTTTTAAAATTACCTTCCCCTTCCATTTGTCAGCCTATTACCCGTACCCTCCGCTATCCGGCTTTTTACCCGTTCTGGCTTTAATCCTTTCCCTCCTCCTGGTTTTCTTTATCATCTTCCTGATTATCAGAACATATAGAAAATGTCATATGGTGTTTTTCGGGCTTATGTTCTTTATCATTAATATCATTGTCTTCCTGAAATGGATACCTGTTTCTAATTACATTATTGCCGACAGATACACTTACATTTCATCGGTCGGGCTGTTTTTCATAGCGGGTTCGGGTCTTTCAAGGCTGATGGAGGTAAAACAATGGAAAATTCCCGCGCTCTTGCTGGTGATCATCGTTTTCACAGGGTACGGAACATTGAGTTATCAAAGGGTTGGCATATGGAAAAACAGCTTCACCCTCCTTAATGACATCCTCTCGAATCACCCCGATGTATATCCTGCCCTGAATTCACTCGGAATTGAAAAGCAGAATGCAGGTGATCTCCAGGGAGCACTCTCCGATTTCAGTAAAGCTGTCAAAACCCGGCCCGGTCTATCCAGGGGCTGGGCGAACCGCGGTTCACTGTACTTCAGGATGCACAACGCTGATCTGGCCCTGGATGACTTCAACAAAGCGCTCTCTGTTGAACCCGGCAATGCCCGGGTCCTTAACAACAGGGGGCTGGTATTTGAAGCGCTGGGCAAACTCAACGAAGCAGCCGGAGATTTTGAAAAAGCAATCTCAAATGATCCTCGTTTTGCCGAAGCGATCAGCAATAAAGGAATGATACTCGCCCGGAAAGGCGACTTTCCCCAGGCAATGGCTCAATTCGACAAGGCATTGGAAATCGATCCCGGTCTGGCTAAAACATACGCCAATCGTGGAAAATGTAAAAACCAGCAAGCCGCTTTTAAAAGTGCATTGGATGACCTCCAAAAAAGCCTCAGCCTGGGCTTCCGTAATCCTGACCTGTACTTTGAGCTAGGATTCTCCTGTTATAACCTGAAAGATTTTTATAAAGCCATTGAGTATTTCAACAGTTGTACTGACCTCAGTCCCGATTATCTGGCGGCCATTATTTACCGGGGATTTGCCAACTTCAACATGAGTGATTTCTCTGCTGCCCTCACCGATCTCGATAAGGCCGTTAACCATGGCACACAGGATGCCCTGGTTTATAGTATGCGCGGATTATCGCTCATCAGGCTTAACAGGAGAGCCGAAGCCTGCGCAGACTTTGCCAAAGCCCAAAACTTGGGTTTAAAACAAGTTAATCGCGAAATAGAAAAATATTGCAGGTAACCCGGGTTAACTATGCCTTGGGTTTCCATAAGATTTCTTCTCCTCCCACCGCCTGATTACAATGCCTGGCCAATACAAAAAGATAGTCAGAAAGACGGTTCAGGTATTTGATGACCAGCGGGTCGAAAGGCAGATGCTGAGCCAGGTTCAAAGCTGTCCGCTCCGCCCGCCGGCAAACAGTCCGGGCAACATGACACAAAGCCGCAGCCCTAGACCCGCCTGGAAGAATAAAGGATTGAAGCAGGGGTAACCGCTCATTCATCCGGTCAATCTCTCTTTCCAATAACTCAACATCTTCTTCAAACAGAGATGGCAATACCCGCTTTGGTCTCCTGCCCTCAGGGTCCGGCGACTTGTCCTCAGCCAACAGGGATTCCAGGGTGAAAAGCCGGTCCATCACCTCCAATAATACTGCCCTGGCTTCTGGGGCCATTCCCTCCTGCTCCCTGATCAGCCCGACATAAGAATTCAGTTCATCAACAGTGCCATAGGCCTCTATCTGAAGATCGTATTTCGCAACCCTCCTGCCTCCGATCAGCGAAGTCTGACCCTTGTCACCTGTCTTGGTATAGATCTTGAACTCCTTGCCCATGGCGTATTGTAAGTTTATTCCTTAACAGCCAGTTTGTAATCAGCCATAGTCTGGATATGTATATTCTGCTCATCTGCCGACACATCTCCATCCCAAAGCCGGATGATCCGGTGTGCATGCTTGGCGATAGTCTCTTCATGCGTCACTACGATAACGGTATTCCCTGCCTTGTGGATCTCCTCGAAAAGCCCCATCATCTCGATCGAGGTCTTCGAATCCAGGTTCCCTGTCGGCTCGTC
This sequence comes from Bacteroidota bacterium, assembly GCA_026391855.1. Classification (GTDB taxonomy): domain Bacteria; phylum Bacteroidota; class Bacteroidia; order Bacteroidales; family CAIXZF01; genus JAKLIX01. The sequence goes on from JAPLDE010000075.1 coordinate 19,559, forward strand.
TGCCAGTATAATAGATGGATTATTGACCAGGGCACGGGCTACAGCCACCCGCTGACGCTGTCCTCCCGACAGTTCGTTGGGTTTGTGTTCTACCCTGTCCGAAAGATGAACATCTGCCAGGGCCTTCGAGGCTTGCTCGATACGCTTTTGCTTGTTCATTCCGGCATAAACCAAAGGTAACATCACGTTTTCAAGTGCCGACGACCGTGGCAGCAGGTTAAAGGTCTGAAAAACAAACCCTATTTCCTTATTCCTGATCTCAGCCAGCCGGTTATCATCCAGCTTGCTCACATCCGTTCCGTTCAATATATATTGCCCGTGGGTCGGTGTATCCAGACACCCCAGTATATTCATCAGGGTCGACTTCCCGGAGCCCGATGGTCCCATCAAAGCTACATACTCCCCTCTTTCAATGGTAATGGTAATCGACCGTAATGCCAGAACAACCTGCGTTCCTACCTTATAATGCTTGGCAATGTTGGTTAACTGAATAATATCTGATGACATGTCCCGGTGTTTTAGTATTTACAAAAGTATAATATTTTTAAAACCTTAAGCAGAAATGTTGTTTACTTAGCTCCTTCCGGAAAAATACCAGCCCTGTGAAAAACAGGTCAACCGACAGGCTTACCTTCTCATCCGAACAGATCCGCCCCCAGGCTTTCTCCATCCCCGGCGACCAGTGAATATCATCAAACACAAATACCGAAAAATCGTTCGCATGCTGGCTGCATAGCTTGAAATACTCGAAAGTAGACATCTCCCGGTGGTCTCCGTCAAAATATACAAAATCAACATGATCCAGGAGACCTAAAACTTTGGGTAAAATCTGTTCAAAACACCCCTCCATTATCTCAACCGTTGAAAACCCGCAATGGTCAAGGTTTTGTCCTGCTATCCCGGCAAGCTCACCGGAACCTTCCAGGCTGATGAGCCTTCCCCTGCTGTTACCCAGGGCTAAAAATGCAGTACTGACACCCAGGTTAGTCCCAAGTTCCAGCAGATTCCCAGGCTTAAAATGGTTTACCAACTTGTAAAGAAGCTTACCCTTCCTGATCCCTGCCGAATGACGCTTCACCAACTGTCGCGGGCTGGCCTTACCTTCCCTTGATACACCACCTTTCTCCTCATTAAAAATAAACTCCCTTCTGTCTTTAACTTTTCTTTTGATTACCCTGGTGTACAACTGGAACAAAAAAGGAGAATGGATTGAATGGGCATTGCCCGCAGACAAACAAAATATAAAATACTTCGAAGCAAAATGAATAAAAGAATACGGAATATCGGGTTGGAATGCATTCTTCATCTGATGACTGGAAAAACGACAAACGATAAACGGTCCCAGGTTATTTTTTGCGGTTAAAGGTAAAAAGGAATTGGTATTTTTGTCACATTAACAGCTTCATAAATGAACAAGGCGATTAATACGGTATCGAAATATTCTTCACTCGTAAAATTCCCGCATAGTCTTTTTGCCCTCCCTTTTGCTATGATTGGCTTTTTCATGGCTGTCACTTCAAGACCCTTTGGCCTGGATATCTGGCTGCTTGTAAAGGTTCTCGCATGCATGGTCTTCGCCAGGAATGCAGCCATGAGCTTTAACCGATTTACCGACAGGGAGTTCGATCAACTGAATCCAAGAACATGGTTAAGAGAGATCCCGGCCGGGATTATACCCGCAAAAACTGCCCTGGTTTTCTCAATAGCCAATGCCCTGCTGTTTATGGCCACCACCTTTTTTATTAACTTGCTTTGCTTTTACCTTTCTCCTGTTGCTCTGCTGGTAATTTTGGGGTACAGCCTTACCAAACGGTTCACCTCTCTGTCTCACATGGTCCTCGGATTAGGCCTTTCACTGGCCCCCGTCGGTGCTTACCTGTCAGTAGCCGGAGAATTTGACTGTATCCCTGTGATGCTCTCATTCAGCGTGCTCTGCTGGGTCGCCGGGTTCGATATTATTTATGCCCTCCAGGATGAAGAATTTGATAAATCCTTGAAGCTGAAATCTGTGCCTGCCTGGCTGGGTAAAAAAAGAGCCCTCCGGCTGTCTTCCATCCTTCATGTAATCACAGTCTTGATTATCGTAAGGATTGGGTTTGCCGACGCATTCGGATGGCTGTTCTGGTTGGGAACCGTCATCTTTTCACTCCTCATCTTTTACCAGCACCTGCTCGTTAAACCCAACGACCTGAGTAAGATCAACCTGGCCTTCTTTACCACCAATGGTATCGCCAGCCTTGTCTTTGCCGGCTTTGTGATCGCCGACCTTTACTGGCATTAAGATTTCTCTGATTACTATTGCTTTATTTTGAAAATTTGATTTTCTCTGTATATTTACTTGTTAAATACAGGTGAAATTCCCCTTTGAAGCATGAACAATACATATGGAACGGTGTTAGTCCTTATTAACTTAAAAAATGAATCTATGATTAATAAACTACTCCTTGCGACAGTGCTTCTTCTTGTCCATTCTCAATGCCCAGTCCGATGACGTTAGATGGAAAAAGGCCCTGCAAACGGGCATCAACATTAACCAGGCCTCCTTTAGCGATAACTGGAAGGGCGGCGGGGTAAATTCAATTGCCCTGGGGACCTTCTTTAATGCCAAAGCAGCATACTCCGATAATAATAAGATCAGCTGGGACAACGACCTCCAACTGGCCTATGGCTTTATTGAAAACAAAGGCCAGAGTTCACGCAAATCAACCGACAGGATCTTCTTCGACTCTAAACTTGGTTATAAAATTGCTGCAAAGTGGAATCTGTTCGCTTCCATGAATTTCGCCTCCCAGTTCGATGCAGGGTTCGAATATAAAAATGATAGTGTTGGCATCGATCACGAAACCCTGATCTCCAAATTCATGGCTCCCGGCTACCTCACCAGCTCATTGGGCCTCGAATATAAACCCGTCGAATATTTCTGGACCCGTTTCGGTGTAGGAACCTTGCGTCAGACTTTTGTTATTGATACCACATTATATAGAACAGTACCTAAAAATTATGGCATCAAAATCGGAAAAACACTGCGCAATGAAATAGCCTTCCAGTTCATTGCCTCATTCGACCGCGATATCGCCAAAAACCTCAACTTTAAGACTCGCTTCTCAGCGCTGTCTGCCTATGAAAACCTCGGGGCAATTGTCTCCCGCCTCGATGCAAACCTTACCGCCAAAGTAAATAAGTTTATCAATGTGAACCTCGCACTTGTTGTACTCAACGACCTCGATATGGACAGCAAGGTTCAGTACAGCCAGTTCTTTTCACTCGGTATTCTTTACAGCTTCAGCCAGTTCAAAGAAAAATAGACAATGTTTTAACCTAAAACCCTTTATTATGGCAAAAATGGTTCAAGAATTCAAGGCATTCATCAACAGGGGAAGTGTCCTTGACCTGGCCGTCGGTGTAATCATCGGTGCTGCCTTTGGAAAAGTAATTAACTCGCTTGTCAATGACATCATCATGCCCCCGCTCGGGCTGATACTGGGCAATGTCAACTTTACCGACCTGAAATTTTGTATAGGTGGACTGTCCGATAAACCGGTTACTATCAATTATGGAAACTTTATCCAGGTGATTTTCGAATTCCTGGTCATCGCATTCGCTATTTTCATGGTGATCAAGGCCTTTAACCATATGAAGAAAAAGGAAGAAGAAAAACCCGCCGTACCTCCTGCTCCCAGCCCTTCAGAACAACTACTTACCGAAATCAGGGATCTGCTGAAAAAATAACATCGCAAAGCAAGCAAGCCCCTGCTGATCAACATCAGCGATGTTTAAGCCGGTAATGTTCTTCATTCCGGCTTTTTTTGTCCGTTTTCACTGACCCTGAACTTCACTATTTTGGTTATCAGTTCTAATGGTAGCGGTTGGTCCAGCGGAAATTGAACCGAACCCTTCGCTCCCTTGTAAATGGATAATTCCTTTTTAAAGGCCGCTATTCCGGAAGAGGTCGGATAAAACCCGATATGATTCTCATACCCGGCAAAATATACCAGTATCCCGTGAAATTTGTAAGCGGGCATCTTATAACTGATCAGTTCTTCAGCTTCCGGAGCAGCCTTTCTGATGACCGTACGAATTTGGTCAAGCAACACCTGCGTTTTCTCAGGGAAAGCTGAAATATAACGATCAATATCGTTTTGCTTGATCGTCGTCATATATTACATTATTAGTATTATAAACTGCATTCGGTTTTGTCAATCAGTTGATTCATAAAGACGAAGCCTGTTCCTGAGCATCGTAATCTCATCCTGCATTATAAATATCTGCTTTAATAAATAGTTGATGGTTTCAATGCCCTCCAGGTTAATATCCAGTTCAAAATATAAGCGGACAATTCTCTCCAACTCCGGCAACCTGCTTTTATGAATATATACCGATTCTTCAACAGTCTTGATTTCTATCAATCCGGTTTCTTGCAGGGAGTGAATAAAGGAGATCCCGATGTTGTGATGTGTACAAAATTCATTTACAGGGATTAGATTTTTCATATGTCTATCCGGTTAATCGTTAAAATTTCGACAATTCAGTAAACAACTCTTTTTGTTTCACGGTTAAATTCGTTGGGATTGCGATGCTGAAGGTTACATATAAATCTCCGTACTGCCCCTCTTTTTTGTAAACCGGGAATCCCCTTCCTTTCAATTTTACTTTACTCCCGTTTTGTGTTTCGGGTTTAATTTTTAGTTTGACTTTTCCTTTTAAAGTCTCGATAGTGATTTCACCACCCAGAATCGCCTTATATAAATCCAGGTCTGCCTTTGTATACAGATCATTACCGGAACGTTTGAATGTCGGATGGTTGGCGATTAAAAAAGTAATATACAGGTCACCATTGGGCCCTCCGTTTTTTCCCGGACCACCATGCCCTGAAATCTTTATCGTTTGCCCGTTTTCAATTCCTGCAGGAATGGTGATTCTTATGTTCTTACCGTCTACTGTCATGGTCTGCTTGTGGGTTTCATAGGCATCGGTGAGATTGAGATGGATCTCAGCAGTATAATCCGTTCCCCTGTATTTTACCTGCCTGCTCCTGCCGGCATTTGCAGCCCTGCCGAACATAGACCCGAAAAAATCAGAAAAATCACCCTCATCCTGCGCCCCTGAATATCCTGATTGGTTGTAACCTGATGATTTTTCCTGATATTGCTGCGCTTTCTCAAATTGTTCAGCATGTTGCCAATCCTTCCCATATTGATCGTACTTTTTACGCTTCTCCGGATCACTTAAAACCTCATTGGCTTCATTGATCTGCTGAAAATTAGCATTGGCATTTTTATCACTCGGATTGATATCAGGGTGATATTTTCTGGCTAATTTTCGATATGCCTTCTTTACTTGCTCCGGTGAAGCATTCTTTTCAATCCCCAGAATTTTATAATAATCAATGTACATTTTATAATATTTTAACCTGGGTTAAGATACGATAATTTATGATGCTGTATATACCCCATTTTTCTGTCTTTTTTTACTTCCGGATACCTGATGCCATTGAATACGACGCTGTTAACTTTGGGAATAGACTCTCATGGCCGAATCCCTTGTGTAATCGTTCATCTGCTTTTGTATATCTGACTTGGGTTTACTGGCCATTTCTCCCAGTACCTGAATCAATTTGTCAACATCTTCCCCGCTGTTCATAAGGCCCAGGCTTACCCGGACAAGTCCGGGCAGCCTTAACTTAGGAAGAAAGGTCAGCATAAGTCCCTGGACCCGCGCGAAAAAAGGATTAACACCAAGCAAGTGCTTTATAAGAATATGAGCGCAGTGACAACCGTATCGCACACCGATTCCACCCTGCCCGGCCAGTTCTTTGGCCACCCTGTTGGGCATGATTCCCTTCATGGAAAAAATTAAGACACCGCCCTTCTGGTGGAACCTTGGCGAGTTCGGGTCCTTTATCCCGTAAATCCTCAGCCCGGTTATCCCTGAAAGACCGTTCAAAAGGTATCTGGTCAATGCTTGTTCTTCCTCCTGAACCAGGTCCATACCTATCCGTTGCAAAAGGATCATCGCCTTGCCCAATGCGGCTATGCCCCCCGCATTTTCTTCGCCTGATAAGCGAATCAGCTCTATTTCACCGGAATTGAATTTAAGCATTCCCTTTTTTACAACCAGTACTCCACAGCCGAATGGTGCGTATACCTTATGGGCAGAGAAGGCCAGGTAGTCAATTCCGCATCCTTGCATATCAACCTTGCGGTGTGCAGCCAGTTGTGCCGCATCCACCAGCAGTCGCGCCCCATACCGGTGAACGATCCGGCTGATTTCCTCCAGATTGTTAAATACACCAAGGACATTCGAAGCACCGCTCATTGCCACCAGCCTGATCCGCTTCTTTCCGAATTCACCCTTCTGGTTGTATGCGCACAGGAGCGTGTCCAGCCCGTTAAGGTCCACAAAACCTTCCTTATCCACCGTCAGCCGGATCAGCGAAAAGCCGGGAACCATACGCCATGGCAAATCATTCGATGAGTGTTCGAGCAGGGTGCCGAGCAAAACGGATTCGGTGCCCGGTTCAGATTCACGGCCCAGACTTTCGGCTGCCAGATTGATGGCTTCAGTAGTGTTGGATGTAAAGATCACCTCATAGTCAGTCAGAGGTGCACCCAGAAACCCTGCACAAATGGTCCTGACCTCATTGACAACTTCTTGTTGGGCTTCCGCTGACTGCCGCCATGGACGGCAGACAGCGTCCCATACCGGCTTGAAAGTGGGTGTGCTGGCTCCGTTATCAAGGTTTATAAAGGGCCTGTCACCTTCCACTGTTGGAACAAGAACATTACGACCTATCTGTGTCAACCTGAGTGCATCCAACAGTTCCTTTCCGGAATATTTCTCCATTTCATCGGTCCAGAGAATGTCAGTGGCTGTCAGCTTTTCAGTGACCGCATCCCGGAAAGCGTCATTCCCGTATTGCCGGATAAACTGCAGTGCCCTCGCAAACGCGATAACGTTTATGATAGCAGGTGTACCTGCCTCAAACTTGTCAGGCGCACCGGCCCAAATAACCCATCCCGGAGAAACTAGCCTGGTCGTTCCTCCCCCGGTCTGAAATGGAATTCCTTTGGGCAGGTCTTTCCGCTTAACAACCAGCGCCCTTATACCAAGTGACAGGCCAATGTCCTGACTTGAAACACTTTGGCAACTGTTTGGCTTAAGTTGTACCTTTAAAATTTCTTCTCTCCTGAGTGTGCAAAAAATGACAATGTATTTGTATTTGGGCAGTCCCAGGTATTCCAGAACAATATCCCTGGCCTGCTCGTATAAATGAGTGGTTACAACCGAGTGGTGCCCGCTACCCCGGTGAACATTGGAATAAGTCTCCAGTGCTGCATGCACCCCTTTCTCAAATGCTGCAAATGTTTCATCTTTATCATTGCACCTGACAGTATCATCTTTCATATTTTCGTATCTTCCCTGTAAATATTACTCAAAGTTACAAATGTTTTTATCAGGCGCAAATACACCACAGGGATACAAAGAATATTATCCTGCCAAAACGTTATGTGCGTTGGTTTTTACTCTTTCATAAAAACATTGATTTCATAGATTTTCTGCTCCAATTCCTCTACTCTTTTTGTTAATTCTCTGTTTAAAGTTGTCAATTTTTCAATCATCTCCTGTTGCTCCTGCATTCCTTTCACAAGGGGCACTGTAAATCTTCCATAAGCTAAGGAGTATAAGTCCTTGTCATTTTGAGGCGTGTGCAAAGCATGAAACGTCGTATTCAGCTCTTTTACTGCTTGTTCAACTTCCTGGGCAATAAATCCCTCATCAATAACCCCTTCATGGGTTTCACCGGTGAGCTCATATTTCACAGGATGTAACTTCATAATAAAATTCAGTCCGAGGTCACAGTCCACAATATTCTTATTGAATTTTTTATCCGACACCGAGCTCCACTCAGGCCAGCAAAGCGCAAAAGATGTACTGGAATTGCCTAGTAATATCATGTTATTAACCCAGGGGCAGGAATTGTATCCTACTCCAACGGAATTGTATAAATCACCCCCGGAACCGCTTTCATAGCCAATAAAGACGTTATGCCAACCGTAAAAATTACCTATTCCTGCATAATAGCCCATGGCCGTATTTTGGTATCCATCGGTATTGTCTGCTAATGCTTCGAAGCCAATAGCTGTATTCTGGTAACTATTGTTATTTATTAATGAATTATTTCCAACTGAAGTGTTTTCATATCCAAAAGAGTTAGTTAACAAAGCGCTGCGACCAATCGCTATATTTTCACTTCCACCCTGATTGAATTTTAATGAATTAACACCCACTGCCGTATTATTATTTCCCGTGTTATTAGTAAAAAGCGCCTCATCTCCCAAAGCAGTATTATTTATTCCGTATGTATTGGAATGTAGTGCCCTTGAACCAACTGCAGTACTATAATAGTTTCCATCCTCGTTTATTCCCTGGCTGTACAAAGCTTCAAAACCCACTGCCACAAGGTGAGTGCCCTGGGTATTGTTATAAAGGGCATTGGTACCTACTGCCACATTCATTTCACCTATAGTATTGAGACCAAGGGCATTGGCGCCCAGGCCTGTATTTAATGATCCTGTATTGTTCAAAAGGGCAGACCTGCCGAAAGCGGTATTATAATTCCCATATTGGTTGTTTTTTAGCGAATTGATCCCGACAGCTGTATTATCATAACCTCCCCGGTTATCGTACAGGGCATATGCCCCTAGGGCGGTATTATTTACACCTCCATCAACGTTATATAATGAGAAGACACCAGTCCCTGTATTATAGGATCCTGTGCTCGATAATGTCCAACCCCATACTGATCCATATCCGGTCCCGGTATTATAGTCTCCCTGTAAAAATCCGATGGCATGATTCCCTACAGAGGTATTTCTTGAACCATTATTATTTGATGAGAGGGCTTCAACACCTACAGCTACATTATCACTGCCGGAACCGTTATGCTGAAGTGCGGCGAAACCTGTCGCAGTATTGTCGTTGCCATCAGCATTCTCATTTAATGCATAAGCACCACTCGCTGTATTATGCGAACCAGTTCCACCGAGCATTTCCTCTCCCTGTAGCGACAAATAGCCACAAGCCGTATTAAAATCTCCTGACATATTTCCCAGTGATCCATCACCAACTGCAGTATTGTATGCACCCGAACCAACATTAAGTGCCATACAGCCAAATCCCGTATTATGCGTTCCTGACATTAGGTATCCGGAATATACGCCAAACAGTGTATTGCGCGTGGATAGATTAATCTCACCGGCATTAATACCATCTTGTTTGAAAATGAGAGGCTGGTTATCGGTTGTACCGATGAAATTTGCCGCCGGATCGGTTCCTTCATTACCTGTAAGCGACCAACCTGCAGTCCCTGTTGAAATTGTCGAAGGGATCCATTGCGATCCGCTCCATTTCAGCACCTGGTCCACCCCGGGAGTATTGGGAGAAACCGGCATTCCCTGAATCTTTTCTACCTTCAGTACTGAAGCGCCCGTGGCATCGCCCGTATGGTTTTCATTAGGCAACGTATTGGTAATGGCGTTTCCCGTGATATTTATCCCGGTACCGGCGGTAAAGGTCTGCCCGCTGCTTTCACTGTAAAGGGCATAGGGAACCGAAACCAGTTGCGTTGTTCCCATTGTCTGATAGGATGACCCTCCGGTAGGATCCATATCTATTTCAATGTAATAGGGTCCTGTTTTCCAGTCAATATTGGAAAAAGTTCCTGTAATCGCTATTCCGGTTCCAATCTCGAGATTCATAAGGCCGAATTGATTACTCGTCTGGGCTTGCGTCTCGGCATAAACCACCGTACCTGAAGCTGTACCCTGTCGTATGCTAATCTTCAGGGATATTGCCTGATTAATGAGAGGATCAGCTGATGAATTTCTTGCAATTGCCTGATATTTAAATGATTGTGGTGCCTGCGCAAGAACAGGATTTCCTGATGTCAGGAATAATGAGAGAAGGATGCCGATAAAACCGGGGAAAAACACTTTTCTTTTCATGACTGCAGATATTTAGGGTTTGCAGGTCAAAATTAATCTGACAGACCCACTGCGTCAATAGAATGTAGGTATTGATCTGTCAGGGCATGTAATACTCCTGTCTACCCCGGGGTTCCGCCGTCCGGTATCAGCTTGGAAAGGGTTTTCCTGATGGTTTGTTGTTTTGAATATGGGCACACCGATTAACATACTGACAATAATAACACCTTTGGAATGATAATGAAAATGTCATGTCAATAGGATAATTATATTGTTTTCCGTTCACAGAATGGTGAATCATCAAACCTTTATTGATCTTTCCGACAAATTGTCCGTAGTAAATTCATCCGCTGATCGTAAATCTCGATCAACTACTCACCGGGGAAATCATGAACAGGAATCAAATTTCTGCAAAACTTCTGGCTATACGGAATCCAAGATCATCAATCCTGAACACATCAGGATGGCTTCGTCTGCGATTCGTTGCCAGACAACCTCTGTCCTCATCATTCCATCCCCCTCCGCGAAAAATCCGGTATGAGCCGTAAGTTGCCTCATCATAAATATCAGAACACCATTCCCAAACATTACCTAACATATCATACATTCCCCAGACATTCGGTTTTTTTGTTCCTGCATCATTGGTCTTTCCTCCTGAATTTTTCTTATACCATGCAATTTCATCAATGGCTCCGTATCTGCTTTTTGTCGTTCCGGCTTTACAGGCATATTCCCATTCAGCCTCGGTTGGTAGCCGAAACCCATCTGCTTTTATGTCGAAAGTAATTTCTTCACCACCAATATTAAAGGAATAACATCGTTTTAATCCTGCTCTGTCAGAGAGCGAATTACAAAAATTTATGGCATCTCTCCACGATACGGTTTCAACAGGTCTTTCATTTCCTTTAAAAATGCTGGGTCGTTCCTTAGTAATGTTGAAATACAATTCCTGAGTTACAGGAAACTTAGACAGTAAAAATGGGCGTATCTCTACTGTCCATCTATGCTTTATCCTGTCATCTCTTAATATAATTTCACCCCCCGGGATCTCTACCATCAGGTCATCTAATGTTTTAATGTATGATCTGTTTTTAATGTCCTTATTCATTAGTCCTTTCTCAAATCTACCGGCACAAAATTCCGAAAATGCACCGTCTTGTCATGTTTTATATGGTTTCCGAGGTTATTTATTCAATTCTCATAAGTTCAATTTTAATTTTTACCTCATTGTAAAAACTGTAAATGAATTCCACAAAACCGATCTTTTCATTATACGCCGTTGTCAGGTGAGATATTCCTAACTCTGAATCGCTTTCTGATTCGATTATCCAGCATTCACAATTTTTTGTTCCGATTTTCCTTGATTCCTTCCCGACGATCTCATAACTACTTTTAATCTTTAAATTATCCCATTCGCCCCATCCGTTTCCAATATATAATATCTTACCATACTTTTTGTTAATTTCACAGGGAAATTCAACGTCAGGGAAAGGGGCAATTTCAGTGATAGTATATTGACAATGTCTCGGTGGATGAATCCAGAGCTTTTTGTCATTTTCAATAACTCCTGTCGTATCATCCCTTATCCACCCTATGCTTTTTATTCTTGCTCTTAATAGTGAGTCCTGTTCTGAATGCGGATATCTCCATATGGCTGATGTTTGCTTGTCCGGTTGAGATTTCCATGGAATATCAGTTGTGATGAATTGAATTTTGTCTTTCAGAAAAAGATGATTGACGGAGTCGCAATACTGAGCATCGTAATAATATGTCTTATTCCCGGACAAAATTAATACCTGACCAGCAATAAAAGTTGGAATGACCGACATAATTATGACTGAAACAAAAAGTAATGGGCTGGTCTTTTTCATTTAACTTCATTCGGTAAATTTCAGTTTGTCAGAGTCTTTTTCATAACTACCCTCAACGCATTTGAAAACGT
>JAPLDE010000075.1:31520-32672 GCA_026391855.1 Bacteroidota bacterium
TATTTAGCCGAGGTGAGCATTAACTGAAATACAAAGCAAATATAATAATTTTTATATGATGTTTCCGTTAAAATAAAAACCGAACAACGTATTTCGTTTAGCCGGTACTTTCTTCCTGGCCCATTTTGCCAATAGAAGTTGCACTTTCAGTAGGCTTCGCTTTGTTTCTTTACTCTATAAAAAATAATCGGAATAGGGTTCACATTCGTTAAAATACTGTGTTGGCGTTTTTCCTGAAAATATTTTATATTCATTTATCATATGCGACTGATCGTAATATCCACAATTGTATGCCAATTCCGTTAACGACATGTTCCTATTATGTTGTTTCTCGTGTAATGTGTTTTGGAACCTTATTGTTCTCAGAAATTGTTTGGGTGGGGCGCCAATGTATTTTAAAAATGTCCGTTCGTATTGTTTTCTGCTTAAACACGAAGCTGAAGATAACTGTTCAACGGTAATCAATCCTCTTGCATTGTTAATCAGAGCAATACTATGAGCAATCCGGTTTGTTTCGTATTCCCTGGAATTATTTCTTAACTGTTCCCTGAGAAATTTTTCAACAATACGGATTTTACTTTCAAAGGAGTTGGCTTCAAACAAACCTGACTCCAATTTATTAACCATACCTTTAACAAGATCCTTTAATGGTATGCTTTGGTCAAAAAACTCATTTGAAGGTATATCAAAAAACATCTTTACTCCGAATGGTTGAAATGAAACTGAAAACAGAGACAGCTTCCCTGTAACAAGTATATCATAATACCCGCTCTGCTGACCGGACAAAAATGTATTTTCTGAAAAATTCCTGGTTTCATCTAATGCCTTTGGTTTGTCACATAAATAAAACATCAGCTCCATTAATCCGTTTGGGACTATTCGCTGTATATGCTTGTAACCAACTGGCAGGCAATTGTCAATAGCCCAGTAATGCTTTACAAAAAGGGATAAAGGATATGATGGCTTTGCAATATGATAACCCACGACAATCTTATATGAAGTAAAAGTAAAATTTTTTCACTCTCCGTATAAACCGACTTTGTTCCCCTCACAATCCATGAAAATTGAAAAATAGCCCCGTCCCTCGACTTGAATTTTTGTTCTCGGTTTTATTATTTTACCACCATTTTTTTCAACCCTTAGTATCGTATT
>JAPLDE010000207.1:0-8520 GCA_026391855.1 Bacteroidota bacterium
CCAGTTAATATTGAAACAAATGCTACAAATCCGAAAACCAAACAGAAAGTTTAAACGAATCACTAAACTTGGAAATTACAAAAAATATAAATAATAACATCGTTATGTTAGCACCATTAATCCCCTCCAGGGTATAGGCGCCGGGTTTATCCCCAAAAACCTGCATACCGCGTGTCTCGACGGCGTAATCACCGTTACCAGAGAAGAAGCCTTTGAATATGCCATTAAAGCCGCCAGGTACGAAGGACTCTTTGCCGGCATCAGTTCAGGAGCTTCCCTGGCAGCCGTAGCCAAAAAACTGCCCGAACTCCCCAACGGCTCTAAAATCCTCACCTTTTGCTACGATACCGGAGAACGTTACCTCTCCGTTGAAGGACTTTTCGGATAATCGTTTTTTGAAAATAATTATTATATTTGACAACATTATTATGTTGTCAACCTGGTTATTATGCTGGTCAACGAAAAGTTTATCCTGGGTGTCTTCAAAAGCATGATCATTTATAAGCCGAAATTGTCGGCATTACTCGATGAAAATGATGACGACTTTGACATCCGGGAACTTTCAAACAACCTGACTAAAGCTTTTCCATGGCCCATCGGTATTGAATTACGTAGACTGCTTTCGGGCAACATGGAGCATCTCGACAGGGGTCGGCTCGATCAGTTGTTGAAAACCATAGAGCGAAGCATGCAATACCTCTCTTTTGTTATGCTCATTCAGCTACTGGAAGAGACTATCAATAAAAAACTTGAACCTGATCCTGATTTTAACAAAGAGTTTTCACGACGTTTCGAAACCCTGTCAATGGGCGACTTTACCTGGTTGATCCGTTCCATCGACGGGATATTCCGGAAGAATCAGCTAACCCCGTTTATGGAAGAACTCAGGGATACGCTCAAGCCGAGGTTTCTGGAAAAACTGGATTTCTGGGTCCCTAGGCGAAACGAAATAGGACATTACCTCATCAACCTGACCGATGAGGAAATAGAAGTCAGGTGTAATGAATACATTGATAAACTGGAAGACATCCTTTCTCAACTGGCATTTTTGATCAATTATCCGCTGGTAACCATCACTGAAATTCAGCTATCAAAGCACAAAAGGGAGAATGTCCATTTTTTACATAATATGCTTCTCCTGAACAGCTCCTCTTCAAGTTTCCTGGCGAAGATCCAGGAATTTGAGAAATTTACCGATACACATTCGGTAATCCTTGTAAAAAACCTGAAGAATGCACCCAATGAATTCCTGAATCTTTCACCCCTCATTATTGATACCCATTTCGAGATCATGGAATCACGGGAAAAGCTTACCCAACTGAAAAAAGACGTTTACCTTTATTCTAAATGGGAAAAAAACACGCAACGTATCCATTATACCGGCACGGAAACCATTGAAAAGCCAGATATGCGCCTTGTTTCTTTTTATGATACCCTGGTTAAAGAATTTGAAGAGGTCATGAAGACATTTTCATTAACCGATCCGGTTACATAATTAAAGCTTGTTGAGTATGATCCCCTTCAAATTCCTCGATAGTTACACACTTGACGATAAAGACATCTTCTTCGGGCGTGAAAAAGAGACAGAAGAGATCCATTCCCGTTTGTTTTACAGCAAGTTATTATTGATCTACGGACCTTCAGGAAGTGGTAAGACAAGTCTGTTGCAATGCGGAGTGTCTGACCGTATGGGCGGACATAACTGGAAACCCGTTTTTATCCGCCGGCGGCAGAATATTCTTGAATCCATCCACGCTGAACTTGACAGACAGGCCATCACCCCATTTAAAAAAGAAAAATCAATCCCGGACAAACTATATTCCCTCTACCTCGATTACCTTACCCCCCTATACCTTATTTTCGACCAGTTTGAAGAACTGTTCATCTTTGGCGAGTCTGAAGAAAAAACAGAATGGGTTTGTGTTTTGAAGGACATTTTATCAAGGGAAGATTTAAATACCCAGATTATCCTGTCGATAAGGGAAGAATATCTGGCGAGTCTTTCTGACTTTGAAGATGAACTGCCCCAGCTTTTTGAGAACCGTATCCGGATCGAAAAGATGAAAAAGGCACAGGCTTTGTCTGTCATCATTTCTCCTTGCGAGGTTTGTCATGTCAGCCTCGAAAAAGGCCTGGCCGAAACGGCTGTGGAAAAGATCATCAGCGAAAGCGCCACCATAGAACTTACCTGGCTCCAGGTATTGATGGACCGCCTTTACAAACTGGCTATTTCCAGAAATGAAGAGAATGTAGAAATTACCCTCGCCGACCTGGAATCTTTGGGAAATATAGGCGATGTGCTGGGCAATTTCCTGGAAGAGCAATTGCAGCTGGTTCCCGACCCTGAAAAGGGAGATGCAGTGCTTAAAACGCTGATCTCTTCCGAGGGAACCAAACGGCAGCTGTCTCTGTCAGAAATAAAAGAGGCCCTGGTTGTTAATGGCCACAACCTTGAGCCAGATGATATCCTGCCCATAGTCCGGCATTTTGTTACTGTCCGCATCCTGAGCGACAAGGACGAAAACGACCGCTATGAACTGAAGCACGACAGCCTGGCCGCCAAAATCTTCCAGCGGCTTACCCTGGCCGAGAGAGAACTGCAGGAAGCCCGGCAGTTCGTCGAAAATGCCTATAAAAGTTACTTAAGAACCGACCACCTTTTAGGCAGAAAGGAGTTGAGTTATATAAGCAAATTTGAGGATAAACTGTTTTTAAAGGGTGAGACGGACGCATTTCTTAACACCAGCAAGCAAAACCTGAGGAAAAGATCGAAAGCTCAAAAAAGGGTAAAGAGATATTCTATCATCAGCCTGGTCTTTTTATGTATCAACTTATGCATGTGGACCTGTAAGGAAAAACGTGAATATGAATATGATAAAGATGCATTAAGCGCCTTGTTGCGTAAAGTGGACGACCCTGAAAAAAGCCTGCTGAACGCTATATACAGTTATAACGGTTATAAATCGCCACTGACCCGCAAGGCCTTGTACGAAACCTTTTATAATCTCTGGAACATAGATTCACTTAAGGATTCAACAGGTAAAAACTATTCCCCTTACCACCGGGTTTTCGACTTTAAACCCTGTAAATCGGAGATATTATTTGCTGATTATTCTGCTGACGGAACCTGTATTTACGGTTACCTGGCAGATAATACCATTATGATCTGGTCGCAATGGGGGAAAGAGCTATTTCAGTACAGGTTATCGGACCAACCCGTTTTGCAGCTGAAAATGTCGCCCGATAATAAACTCCTGTCCTGCTTTTATGCCGACAGCACGGCCTGCTTATCCACCTTTACCGGGAAAGTTCTTTTACAAACCAAAATCTGTTATGACCTTATCAATCCTTCCCGGGTAATGGCCTTTTCCCCTGACAGTAAAAAGGTGGCATATTCAGTTCCGGGTAATAAAGTTCAGGTTTATAATACAGATGGACGTCCCTTTCAGACTTTGGAAAACCATGAAAAGGAAGTTACTGCTATCGCTTTTTCAAATAATGGACAGTTTTTAGCAACCGCCTCAAAGGACCACAGTATTGTCCTTTATTATTTTAATCATAATAAGGGATTCTTTGATGTTTATAACATCATTAAAGGACATAAGGATATTGTCTGGTCGGTAGAGTTTGCCAAAAACAATAAGTATGTAATCAGCTCTTCAGAAGACAGCACGGTCAGGGTATGGAATTTTAGTGGGAAGGATGTTCTTCCCAAATATTTTGAAAATAACAGAAACTTAGTATTATTTAACCGCATGAAGGCAAAGTTTTCAGATGCTTTTCTCAGCAAGCTGGAAGATTACCTCATTATTAAACATATGGATTCAGTAGGAACCTGTTCAGGGAGGATTGACTGGTTAACTACTATCTCTGTTTCTTCGACTGTACCTCATGATGATAGTATAATTCGAATTGTTAATGTCAAATTCCTTTCTTCTGGCATTATTTATACAACTGCTTCCGGTACAACCAACTTCCTTTCCCACGCCATGAGGATATACTATTCTTTTCCTGATCATTTTAAAATGGTTTCTTCCAATGGTTCATACCTTTTTGGAATTGACCACAATATCCTGAAGTTTTATCCCTTAACTGAAAAGGAAATACTCAGGTTAACTGTACAAAAAAAAATATTTGGGAATCTGGTAATTCATGAAAATGCCTTTAATGATAATCTTTACAGCTTTTAGCGATTTATTTTTTGTAACCTGTTTTGGGCTCAATTGAATAGTCTTTCATACCCCATTTTTCATTCAACTCAGGAAAAATAGTATACCTATAGCGCTCCATGTGTATAAACAACTTAAGAGTTGAGAAAATGAAAATAAAAAGCCATACTGAAAGAATTAATCTGTAAAAAATTTGTCGGTGTTCATTATTCCACTGAACAAAATTTGAATTGGGCAACCCAAAAATCATTGCTAAACTAATAATGACAAATAATATATAAACGAAATAGTAGTAACCACTTATTTCGTTAGTATCACCTTCAATTCCTAATTCTATGAGCATATAAAGTAAATAAAATATTATAACAGGAGAAGCAACTAAAATTAACAATTTAAGAAACCCATTGCTTGTGATCAGGAAGAAGGATTTGAAGAAAACAACAATATATGCAAGAGCTATAAATACTGTGTTCGCCATTGCAACATCAAAGATAACAATTGGTGTAATAAAAAAAATAAACAATTCTACAACTAATACAGCTAACAGGAAGATGATAAGGTTTGATATTTTCCTTAATGATACAATAATGGCAAATAATACTACTATCCCCATTAAACAATATTGAACCAATTCGTCAGCTTGGGGACTTAATCTGCTCATACCAATATTCAATATTGTATAAACGACATAGCTCGACAAAAACAGGACCAGCAAAACCTTTTCCGAAACCTTCAGTATTTTCTTAAACATAATGTTGTGGATTTACCCGGATAAAAATAGAAAATTATCTGATGTGCGGTGAAAACAAAACAAAAACGCTGATCCGTATGCCTTTGTCCGGTCAATTCGACATAATCATCAAACCTCTCCAACAAAACTGGTTACCCCTTTCCCTGCTCTCCGTTCCGTACCTAAAGGCACAGGAATCCTTTCCGGACCTTGGGGCTACAGGGGTTGGATGCCTAAAGGCATCAGTCAGGATTCACATGATGGGAAGACAACATTTTGTAGTTTTATGAGGGACAGCCAACCTTTTCAAAGGACTCCAACCCCTCTGTATGTTCAGATTGTCTGCCAAATCAATTCGTTTCCCTGCCTGCCCTCCGGGGTTTTGTCCCTTCCCAGCTCTTGTGCCATTAGGCACATAACCCCTGTAGCCCCCAAGATCCGGTGAACCATCCCCGTGCCTTTAGTTACGGAACAAAAAAGGCTGATGGTAAAACAATGAAGTTTGAAATTTCCATCCCATCAATACGTTGAAGTGAAATTTTCACTAATTTGGTTGTCAGAATCTTATCCCTCATTTATGGACCATCAACTCAAACGAAGGGTCACCAATGATTATCCGTATCCGGTCACCATTGACTTTATGCGGCTCAACACCCCCGATTACAGGGATCCGGACCTGAAACGACTGAGCAAGATCATTGATGTAGTTGAGAATACCATCCATTTCCTGGCGCTGATCTCCCTGAACGACCTGCTGGAAAACCGTATGAAAAAGGAATTTGCGATTCCCGATCAGTTTAAACAACGCTTCCGGAATAATTTTACCCGCACCAGCATGGGCAAATGGGGAGAACTCCTCAGGGAAACCATCAAGATCTTCATCAGCCATAACATACCGATGTTCATCGAAGAAACTGCCGGTTTCTTTGTGGAGGATAAGACGGGAGAATCCGAAGCCCAGAAGGCTTTTAACCAGATCACTTCGATAAGGAATAAACTTCAGCACAAAGAAGAACACTATTCACGCCTGGAAACAGAACAATTGTGCCTGAAAGCAGAGGAACTCCTGGAATTCCTGCTCGAAAAACTCGACTTCATTACCGCTTATCAGTTCCTTTATGTAAATAAAATTACGGTAGATTACCACCGTTGGTCCCATCCACACTATAAGATCGACCTGTCAAACATCATCGGCAGTAACCCGGAGTTATTCGACGCCCAAACCGAGAAGTCGGCAAGCCTGATCAATACTCCTGCCATTATTGTGACTAAAAAAGACAGGAACCTTTACCTTAACCTGGAACCGCTGGTCATTTATTCCGACGAAGGGAACATGGGGATACCCGACATCTTCATGTATATGGACTGGGAGAAAAACACCAGTATCAAATATAAACCCATCTGGAAGGGAGGAACCTTCAATCTTTACGAATCAAAAGAAAGCAAGATACATTCCGGGGAATTGCTCAGGTTCTTCGAGTATTTTGCATTGGAGGAGGATTTTTTAAGCTTTAAATCATCTGTTGAAAAGGAGATGGAAGTTTAACCGACACTTTTAAGTCATTGTTAACAAGATATTAATGCTGTTATCATGATGAGCGAAACAGACCCGGCTTTATGGCCCTTTAACCCGGATGACACTCAGCCGGACAGGTTTTCTTACGAAGCAGGAAATAAGAATCCCTTTAAGTTCCTTGATGCCTACACCAAAAATGACCGGGAAATTTTCTTTGGCCGCGACCAGGAACTCGATGAGATCTACCGGAAATTTTACAAGAGCAGAATATTGCTCGTATACGGAAAATCAGGCACCGGTAAATCATCCATCGTCAACTGCGGACTGGTGTCCAGGATACCGTCGGAAGACATCCTGATCATTTCCGTCCGTTGCGGAAAAGACCCGGTAAACAAACTGAAAGCAGATCTGAAAAAGTTTTCAGACACTGATTCCGTTGATACGCTGGAAATATTGCAGGATATCTATGAGAAGAATTTCAAGCCCGTATCGCTCATCTTTGACCAGTTTGAAGAGATCTTCATTCTTTCTGATCCCGAAGAACGTAAAAAACTTCTTGCAGAACTTGTAAAGATCATTCAAAGCAAGATCAGGGTAAACCTGGTATTGATCTTCAGAGAAGAGTATTTCGCAGGGTTCTCCGAATTCGAGGACGACATCCCCAACCTATACAGCAACAGGGTCAGGATCGAAAGGCTGAATAAAAACGTTGTAGAGGAGATCATTGAAAAACCCTGTAAAACCTGTCACGTTGGAGTCGAGAACGGTTTGCCGCGTAAAGTGGCCGATCTGTTGTCGAAGGAAACCGGAGAGATAGAGCTCACCTGGTTTCAGATCCTGATGGACAAATTATACAAACTTGCCCTGGAGGAAAACAGCAACAATCCTGAGATCAGGATATCCCACCTTGACAAGGTGGGCGACATAGGGAACATATTGGGTGATTTCCTCAATGAGCAGTTGTTGGGTATGCATAACTCTTCAGAAGTGGAAGCCGTTCTGAAAACCATGATCTCGGAGGACGGCACCAAACGCCAGATCACCTTCGAAGAGATCCTTCATTCGGTTCAAAAGGCAAAACAGTCGCTCTCAGCAGACAGGGTCAGGGATATTTTAAAAGCGCTGGTAGACCGGCGCATTATCAGCGAAAAGGATGAACACGGCTATTATGAAATAAAGCATGACAGCCTGGCCCTTCGTATTTATGAAAAGCTGACCGGCGAAGAAAGAAAACTGAAAGAGATACAGCAACTCATCAAAAACGCCTACAATCAGTATCTCCAGGTAGGAACCCTGCTGAACGAACAAACATTGCGGTATCTCGGGCCCTATCTCTCCAACCTCTCGCTGCCCCCGGAACAGGAGAAATTTGTAGGGCAGAGTGAGACGGAAATACAGAGGGTCAAAAGAAAAACAAGAAACTTGTTGGTCACGCTGGGTAGTATAATCGTGATTTTTGCCCTTGCCTTTGGTATTTACAACTATTACGGGCAAAAAAAAGCTCAGTTACAGGCTAAAATTTCCAAGAGCAAAGCACTGGCTAATAAAGCAATGTCTTTTGTAGATACTGATCCAACCAAGGCATATTTACTGGCAGAGCAAGCTTATCTTCTTTACCCCACCTTCGAATCACAGAGTGCTATCCTGAATGCCTATAAAAACGGGCCGTTTTATAATAAAATCGATGGCAATTACTTTTTAAAACCCAAATCAAAAAAACTCTTCCTGGCGACAAGTAATTTTGATAACGACATCCGTATTTACGACATTTATGGCACCCTGACAGCAACCTGTAAAGGACATACCGGTCCGGTTCGCTCAGGTCTTCTCCAATTCTCGTTTGATGAAAAATTCATCATCAGCCAATCATATATTGATAAAACTATTCGAGTCTGGGATATTTCAGGACATGAAAGGTTCAAATTAACTAAAGAGGGTTATCAATATTTTGGATTTCTTTCCGATAATAATATCTTCATTTTGTCTCATACCGAATACCAATTGTTCAATTTGAAAGGCAATCTGTTAGCCAGTGAAAAATTTAATAGTCCTTTGCTTGACATTTCTCTTGATTCCGCTTATATTACACTTTTAACCAATGAACC
>JAPLDE010000207.1:8528-13847 GCA_026391855.1 Bacteroidota bacterium
GCTTCAAAATTTCAAAACAGTAGCCAGGAGTAATTTGCTAAACTACAATGAAAACAAGCATTTAATTCTTTGGACCGACAATAGAACCAAAAAGGTAATTTATAAAAATGGTCCGGAAAGTTATTTCCTTTGGGATTGGGAACTAAATAAAACCTATTCCTTAAATGATAAAATAAATGATAATAATCGTTCTTTTACATTTAATAAATATTATATTCTAGATAGGTTCACTGCAAATTCCAGCTATGGAAAATTAAAAATCAGAGACATAAAAACCGGGAAAATAATTCTGGACTTTCCTATTGAAAAGTATGCAGAAGAGGGATTGAGAGAACATGATTTGAAATTTCTTAATAAGGATATATTTCTGATTTATGGTTACAGAAAAACCTACCTATTCAACATCAATGGCACTGAATTAATTTGTGTTAACGGTGAATTGAAAGACATTTATTCCCCGAAAAAACTAATTGCTACAATAGAAAACGATAAAACCCTTAACCTCTATCATTTCGACGGCCGGTTAATGACAACCATTGAATTAAACCCTTCATCATCACTGTGTGTGCAAAACATTCAATTCTGTACATTTTTAGATGGTGATAAAATCGCTGTAGGGTTGGCTGATAATAGTATCCCTATTTATCATACTAATGGCCATTTTTTCATCAAACTTAAAGGTGTACCGGTAAATAATATTAATACAATGCCGGATATTTCGAGTTTTGCGAATAATTCTATTTTTTCAATAACTACTAATACCGGTCTTTTTACTTTTGATTTAAACAATGAGTTGAAACAAAGTGAATCAAGGCCTGTCCCTTCTGTCAACTATCTGGAAATGGTTGGTTCCAACCAGATATTTTTAGCTTCCACTAATGGGCCATTTTATGTACTCAATAATAACCTTCAGCCTTTGTTTCAAAGTGATTCAAATAACTTCAATTTTAGATTCGTAAAATTTTCAGATGATGGTAAATATTTTGCAACAATACAGGAAATAAATATTCAAGGGACCAAAACAATAGCAGAAGTGTTCAGAATATATTCTTTTCCTGATCCAAAATTGCTTTATTATGACATTCTAAGTCTACACAATTATTCATTTTTTCCAGATAGCCCATGTGGAATTGAATTTATCAATTCATCAGACACTTCATGTATCATTTATTCAAAGGGTTCTGTTAAGTACCTGGACAGAGCTTTTAAACCAACTAATGAATGGCGAATTAATAAAATTGATTATTGTGGTTTTGATAATTACTATAAAGACTGGCTGGATATAAACAATGGAAATTTATTGGGATATAGCCTTGAAGATTCAACATTTAAAACTTACAATCTTTTTCAAAAAACCTCAACAACATTTTCAAAACAAGCCCCTGTTTATGTATCAGATAATGCAATGTTTTCAGAAGACGGAAAAAACATTATTTACTATAATCAAGAGAATAATAATATATACATTTTAAGTCTGAACCATGATACATTAGACATTATCCATCCCTCAGGGAAAATGGTTAAACGAATAAATTCTTTCAGGGATATCCTGCTTATATCGAGTTGTGAAGCAGAATATTGCCTGGTTACAGATAATAAGCTATGGAAAAACGAAATAGCAATATCCTATCTCCAGGTTTATAATCTCATAAAAAAAACAGAGATAAGCAGAGAAATACGACCAGACGTCATTGAACTTTTATGGGATTACTCTGCAAAATTAAATTTGAGTGCTGTTATCAACGAAACCAAGTGGTCTCGTTCGCATCCATTAGCTTCATACATTGATATCAGGAATTCAGATGGTCAATCATTGATAAAATTTAAAACTGAGAACTTTAGTAACTTTTCAAAGGAAGGAACCGCAATTACATATTACAATCCCGCTAATCAAAGACTCGTAATTTTTCCGCTTGAAGCATCGGAAGTGATAAAACGCGTAAGATATTTGAAGGAATTCGGAAACATCAGTTCCATTAACCTATTAAAAAATGACCCCAACCTGAGGGATGAAATTCAGCAAAATGAGTTTTTTTCAGAGAAGTCCGTTGAATCAGTTACACTTGACAGACAAAATATTAACAGCAAAGATCAATTTGAAAAAGTAATGTTGAGTTATAAAAAGGAAAAAAACTGGCCAAAATATTATTCAACCGCCAAAGAAAATGATAAAAAATATTGCTGGAATGATTATGAGAAACTTGCAGAGATTGCCATGATCTGTCTAGATCATACTGATAAGGGACAAGAGTTAAATGAAATAGCGACCTGGGCTGAACGCTCTGTTCTCCTGAAGGATGTTTTATATAACAATCTTCTTTTAAGTAAAATCTATTTCAAACTGGGAAAGAAAGAAAGCGCTTTAAAAATCATCAGAAAAACCTTTCCCTTCAAAAACTATAATTCTGAATCTTTTGGAATGGAGAATACCGAATGGATTAACTACCTATATTATTACTTTAAGCCAGTTGATTTTAAAGAAATAATCAGTGACCTTGTAAATGTTTTACCAGATAATGCACCAGTTCTTAATGAGATTGCGTGGTACATTTATGGAACATTTGAGGAAGATGACCTCATGGAAATTGCATTAAATATCATTAAAAAATCTGTTGAGATAAAGAGCTATCCGGCTAACCTGGACACCTATTCTAATATTTTGTATAAGCTTGGCGAATATGACAAGGCGCTGGAAATTGAAAAGAAAGCCATCGGACTTGCCAAAGCAACCAGAGAAGCTACCGGTGATTATGAAAAAGTTGTTGAGAAAATAATAAAAGCCAAACGAAACAGTCCGAATGGAAAATATTCGAAATTATTGAAGGAATTATAATAGTAAAAAAAATACAAATGCAAACGTAACCGGATGCTTCTCTAAACACAAAGCCCCTTTCCCTGCTCCCTATTCCGTGCCTAAAGGCACGGGAAACTTTTCCGGACCATGGGGGCTACAGGGGTTGGATGCCTAAAGGCATCATTCTTGGTTCACAAGCGAGTATGACAATATTTTGTTTTTTTCTGTGGAAAAACTAATATTTTCCAGTAAGGGACTCCCGCCCCCACTGTCTTTAGGCCCAAAACCCATGTAACCGCCAGGATCAGGCTAACCCCCCTGTGCGGTCAGGCACAAAACCCCTGTAGTAACAAGGGCCGGAAAACCTTCCTTGTGCCGTCAGGTACGGAACAAAAGGCCGAGAGTAAAACAATATAGCAACATGATGGAATGGGTCTCCAACCCTTTCCGGCATGGAGATTGCCCAACCAAAGAATTTTTCCCCGTGACTTTCGTGGTTTTCGCTCATCAAGGTGGTTATCCCGATCACCACGCCCTGGGCTTTCAGCTCGGCATTGGCATTAAATTCCCGGAACATCCCGGAAAACGCTCCTGATTTAGCGTCCTGGGGCTTTTTATCATCGTTCCAGTATAAATCGAAAAACAACTTCAGGTTCCCGGCGGTGGCTTTTGTACCGGCGTCATGACTCTTCAGTGCAGTGCTGATGACGCTTTTTATCTCGGAAAAACGCTGGTCGCGGTCCGTATCCATACCGGTCATCTGCCAAGTGTATAGGTTTTTTTTAACTTTGTTTCTCTGTTTCCCCAACAGGGTGTTTTGAAAAGTTAAGGGACAATAGTGAATTTTAAAGGTTAAATGGGTTAATATTAACCCAACGCAACAGAATTTCAACACCACCTTTGTCTGATGAAGCATGTGCTAAACCTGAAATATTCACATCATAGCTAATTCCTACAACATAATTGGCAAATTCCAAAGTACAGTATGGAATTAAGGCACCACTTGAACAATATAAACTACCTATTGAAATTGCACTACCTTTATAATATCCCTGAATTCCAAATTCATCCGATAGTCCTTTTCGTATTGATCCGCCAAAAACTATTTCTTTCAAAGCTCCTTGTTTAACAAACATAAAAGAAGGCAAAATTGAATAGTTTGTATTTGCAATACCTATTTGTGTGTTTCCATGAAGGATAATTTTTAGCGGTAAATTATCACTTGTTGTTGAATAAAAAGAAATATCCGGTTTATTAACGTGAAAAGCTGCAGCACCCAGATGTATAATCAGCTTATTATTCGCAGTAATATAATCTTCTTTCATTGTATAGGTCCATTCTAATCCTGCTCCGAAATCCAAATATGAAATATTCTTCGAATTTCCAGATTCGTAGGAAGGAAGGTTAGGATTGAAATTATTGCCATCGTACTGGCTGTTCCATTGAAGTTGACTAATATCTATTGTACGCTGAGCAAATCCACCTGTAATACCTGCTGATAAATAATTGTATTTTGAAATTTTTGCATGATAGGCCAGCAGTAAATTAACCTGGTTTAATCTAAATTGTGAACTACCTGCTCTGTCATTTAAAAATGTAAGACCTGCCCCAAGGAAACCTGTTTTATCCTTTTTCTTTTTTAAAGACATGTCATAAGAAAATCCAATAGTTTGAAATGGTTTGGTGATACCTCTCCATTGATCCATGTAGTTCAATTGTATGCGTATTCCGTTTTTGAATTCACCCGTGAGTGAAGGATTCAGTAAAATGGAAGAATTATTAACTTGTGAGAATTGGGCATCCTGACAACGGGTGTCAAACAATTGCAAGTACAAGCTTATTATTAAAAATAACCGAATGAATAATTTTGCTTTATGTATTGTTCCTCTCATAAAAATGAACATGGCTTGGATGTTTTTGTTATCTTATTAAGGTAACATCTCCTTTTTTTTCAACTTTTTCTCCATCGTAAAAGATAACTCTTATATAATAAATGAATACAGCAGACGACAACGATGTTCCCTTGTATGTTCCGTTCCAGCCTTGAGTAATATCGTTGGTTTCAAATACCTTTTCACCCCAACGGTCATAAACAGCACAATAAAAATCCTTTATCCCTTTTGCCCTGATGATGAATGATTGATTCAGCGGATCAGGATTATTAGGATTAAAAACATTGGGGATCCAGACATCTGATTCCTTCACCTTTATATATACTGTATCCACGCTTACACAATCATTTATATCAGTTATCATAACATTGTAGGATATATCATATAAGGGTGTTGCTATTGGAGTTGATACAACTGGGTTATCCAGGAAAGTTGAAGGACTCCAAAGATAATACAAACCCCCTGTTGCACTAAGTTGTATTGAATTTCCTATATAGGTATAGGCGTTTAGTTATCCCTCTGAAATGCTTATAGATAAACGAACTGGCTCATTTACAACCATCCTTTTAAGGAGCATATCGAAGATTGTATCCATACTGTTTCTTCTATTGTACCTAAAGTGATATTCATCCA
>JAPLDE010000010.1 GCA_026391855.1 Bacteroidota bacterium
AAGAAAGTAACCTATTCCAGATAAAACAACCCCGCCCGAAAATCAAGACACAAAAGCTCCATATAGTAAAAAACTATATCTTAGCCGCTCAAATCTCACGCAATATGTTCCGTAACCTACTGGTCTTTCAATGGAAGACAGCCGTCCGCTCCCCCATGTGGCACAAGAACCTGGCCCTCAACCTGGTAGTAGGATTCTTCCTTTTATTGATGGCCTTCTACCTGTTCATCATCGGCATCTTCATGAACCAGATCCTGAAGGAAGTCCGCCCCGATGCCAATCCGCTCGTGTTTTTTAACGGCCTGCTGCTGTATTATTTCCTGGCCGACCTGCTCATCCGCTTTATGATGCAATCCCTGCCCGGGATCAACATCGAATCCTTTCTCCACCTGCCTGTCAGAAAGAACCGTATCATCAATTTTATGGTAAGCCGCACCATTTTCGATGTTTTTAACCTCATCCCCCTTTTCATCCTTATCCCCGTCATTTTTACCATCGTAAAACCCATGGCCGGCGGCACGGCAGCGCTGATCTGGATATTGTCGCTGATGATGATGATCCTGGCCAACAGCTTTATCGCCACCTGGCTCAAACGGCTCCTGGGAACCAAACCTGTCATCATCGGGGTTATCGCCCTGTTGTTCATCACCCTGGTGATACTCGATAAAACAAATATTATTTCCCTGTCCTTCTTTTCACAAAAACTTTTCGGATTTATTGTCGCTCACCCCGCCGCTGTCATTTTGCCCTTTCTATGGATGATCCTGACCTATGGCATCCATTACTGGTTCTTAATAACCCATTTATTCCCCGATGAAGTGCAGGTGAAAAAATCCTCTTACGTGCAGGGACGGATGATGAACCCATACCTGAGATCACTGGGTCTTACCGGCACCATCATTGAACTGGAAATGAAGCTTTACGGACGAAACAAAAGGCCGAAAACAATCCTCCAGATGTCGCCACTCTTCCTGCTGTACGGGTTTTTCTTCTATCCCAACCCGGGCATGCTCAGCCAGGACGGCTTCCTGATGTTCGTCGGCGTTTTTCTCACAGGTGGCATTATGCTCAATTATCTGAATTATTCCTTTGGGTATGAAAGTTGTTATTTCGATACCCTGCTGACCAAAAATATAGACTTTGCGCAGTATGTAAAGGTAAAATACATCAACGCCATTATCATCTGTACCCTTTGTTATATCCTTACAATCCCTTATGTTTATTACGGGCTCAAGGTGTTGCTGGTCAATACGGCCATGTATTTTTACAATATCGGCCTGCTGTCCTTTTCCCTGCTGTATTTTGCCACGTATAACAAGAACAGGATGGACCTCACCCGCGGAGCTACCTTTAATTATCAGGGACTGAGCGCCATGAACTGGCTGGTCGTATTCCCTGCCTTCCTCGTTCCGTTGTGCATATTTATTCCTTTTAACCTGGCCGGTTACCCGGATACTGCCATTGCCTTTGTCGGCGGACTGGGTTTGCTGGGTCTCTTCTTTACCAAAGGATTTCTCAGGCTGATCACGCGCAATTTTTACAAGCGTAAATACGCGATGGCAGAAAATTTCAGACAAAAATAATTGAGTGGTTTCATTATAACAGGACAACAGTGATTCAATTAACAAATCTTACAAAAGTTTACGGCAGTCAGACCGTACTTGATATCCCGGAATTAACCATAACCCCGGGTGAGAGTTTTGGATTGGTAGGTAATAACGGGGCGGGAAAGACAACCATGTTCCGCTGCGTTCTCGACCTGATCAGGCCTTCTGCCGGTATGGTTCTGTCGAAAGGCCGGGATGTGGCCCGAAAGGAGAGCTGGAAAATGTATACCGGCTCTTACCTGGACGACGGTTTTCTCATCGATTTCCTCACTCCTGAGGAATACTTCCGTTTCGTTGCCGATGTTTACGGACTATCCGACGGCGACCTCACCGCCTTTTACCAGGAATATGAAGACTTCTTCAACAATGAGATCCTCGGCAAAAAAAAGCTGATCCGCGATCTGTCGAGCGGAAACAGGCAGAAGATCGGGATTGCCGCCGCCCTTATGCCCAAACCCGAAGTCCTGGTCCTGGATGAACCATTCAGCAGCCTCGATCCGACCACCCAGATCCGTCTGAAAAATATGCTCATCGAGCTGAAAAACAAAGGCGTCACTATGCTCATCTCCAGCCACGATCTCAACCACGTTACCGAAGTCTGTAACCGCATCGTTATCCTCCATGAAGGCAAAATGGTCCACGACCTTGTCACCAGCGAGGATACGCTGAAGGTGCTGGAGGCGTACTTTGCTGTCGGGTGATTGAGGTGATTGAGGAGATATGGGTTATGAAGTTATGGGGTTATGGAGTTATGAAGTTATGAAGTTATGCCGTGATGCGGTGATGCGGTCTGATTTTTTTAATACCGTTTTCGGATTTACTCTTACAGACTCCGGGTAGTTCAAAGGTTCCGGTAAGTCTTCATTTGCCTTTAGGCACAAAACCCCTGTAGCAACCAGGACACGATTATATTTTCCCGTGCCTTAAGGTACGGAACATTGCTCATAGATATAATAAAAGCACCCAATTTCAGATCATTAAGTGAACAATCTCATGTCCATTTAATGCATTTTGTTTCTTTTTGTAAAAATCCGCTAAAAAAACCATCAATCGCCATTCGTACAAAATTTAAAAATTCTT
This sequence comes from Bacteroidota bacterium, assembly GCA_026391855.1. GTDB lineage: Bacteria > Bacteroidota > Bacteroidia > Bacteroidales > CAIXZF01 > JAKLIX01. Next base: position 2,688 of record JAPLDE010000010.1, read on the forward strand.
ATCTTTGGATTAATGATTACCAGGAGCGACATATTGAATAAGTTGAATGATCTAAAGCCGATTCTGCATAGAGATTACTCGGTTAAACAGATTGGATTATTTGGATCCTTCTCTGATGATTCATACAGTGAAGATAGTGATATAGATTTACTTGTTGAATTTGAAAAGCCAATTGGATGGAAATACTTTTCATTAGAAATATACCTTGAGAATGTTTTTGGACGCAAGATTGATTTAGTAACCAAAAACGCATTAAAGGAACAAATAAAGGATAGAATATTAAATCAAGTAAAATACGTGTAATTTGAGTAAAGAAGAACGTATATACAAAATGTTTCTTGATGATATCCAAACTGCCATGATTCGGATTGCGGAATATATTAAAGGATATGATTTTGAGCATTTCAAAAAGGATTATAAGACAGTTGACGCAGTTATCAGGAATTTTGAGATTATTGGAGAGGCTTCAAAAAACTTGGACGAAAAAATAAAAGAAAAGTACCCTGATGTTCCATGGAAGGAAATGTACTATTTACGGAACAGAATCTCACATGAATATTTTGGCGTGGATTATGAGATAATTTGGGATGTTGCAACAAATTATTTACCAGAGAACAAAATACAAATTGATCAGATAATTGACAAGGAAAAATAAAGCACAACGGCACAATCGAGTAGACGGCCACGTCAGCGTTACAGATAAAATCATAAATTTTGTGCCTTATGCTGAGAAACAGCGACACATAGCTTTTATTTCGTCATATTATGGAAAATATCATTGAGAAAATTCGAGAAGAACTTAAAGCCAACATTGATGAAAAGACTAAGGCGACCACTCAGAATTTCTTCAGGGAACAGATAAAATATTACGGAGTAAATATTCCAACCGTAAATAAGATAAGTAAGGAATTCTTTAAATTTATTGCTTTCAAAACAAAATCAGAAATATTTGAATTTTGCGAAAGTTTATGGCAATCAGGATTTATTGAAGAATCATTTATCGCATGCAATTGGTCTTATCAAATCCATAAAAAATACGAACCTGAAGACGTTCAAATATTCGGGAAATGGATCAAAGATTATGTGAATAACTGGGCTTCATGTGATTCACTTTGCAATCATACGATCGGTGAATTTATCGGGATGTATCCTGAATATTTAATATGGCTAAAATCCTTGGCTAAATCAGATAACAGATGGATGCGCAGAGCTTCGGCTGTGACTTTGATTGTACCAGCCGGAAAGGGAAAGTTTCTTAGTGACATATTAGAAATTGCAGATATTTTACTGGTGGATAAAGATGATTTGGTTCAAAAAGGATATGGGTGGATGTTAAAAGTTGCCAGTAAAGCGCACCAACTGGAAATATTTGAATATGTGATTAAAAACAAGGCAATAATGCCTCGTACAGCATTACGCTATGCTATTGAAAAAATGCCAAAAGATTTGAAAAGCATTGCTATGGAGAAATAAAGAAGATATAAATTGAAATAAATAAAGCATGACAGCATAATCGGGTAGACAGTCCCGTCATAGTTAATGTTTGCCTTAATTTTTTTGACTGTTTACAGATTAAATCCTTAATGCCATTGCCTATTGAAAAAAGATACGTACCTTAAGGAGCTGTAATAAAATAACTTGATTATTACTAATAATAGTTTTATCTTTACTGCATGGAAAAGATAAAGCAAATATCAGAGCGAAATAAAATACTTTCGCCATTTTTAGATGAAAAATCCCGTAGGCTTTTCAATGCAAC
>JAPLDE010000076.1 GCA_026391855.1 Bacteroidota bacterium
TGTATGGATCAGAGTAATGGTAGTCCGTGAGAATAAGTAGTCTGATGCCCCCCCTCAGGTGTATTTTAATACAGCGAATATAATAAATGACATATAATAAGTCAATAGAAGAAGTCATGTTTTATTGAAAAACAATCAACATTTTCCAACAATTCATTTCCCCTTATGGTACAAATGAAGCATTCAGGTCACCGTTACAAATGATCTTCAGATTCTCTGTCCGGGTACCGGACCCTGTCAGGTGGATCAGCCTGGTGTCAGCTACCCAATCCCCCACCGAAAAAGTACTGATGAGGCCGATAAACCGGTTCGCGATCAGCAATGCATCTGTGGCATTGACATATCCGGAACCATTAACATCGGCTGCGGAAAGGCGTAATCCGCTGAGTAACAAAGTCCCTGTAAAATGATTCAGGGCCAGTAAGGCGTCTGCTGCGTTAATACCACCGGGGGCCTGATTGGTTAAAGCGCACAGAAAATAATCTCCTTCCGGTAAACCTGAAAAGAAATAACCTCCTGTAAGATCGGTAGTTGCGGAGGCAACAACAATATTGTTTTGTTTCAGGAAGACTGTGGCATGGTACAAAGGCGTACCTGCCGTGTTCAGGTAGGTCAGAGTCCCGTTGAGGAGGGATCCCTGAATATAAATAATTCCTTCGCTGGTAGCTCTTCCCAATGGGGTAGTCACTATAATCGGTCCTGAGGAACCTTCCCCTACAGTGGCTAAAAGAGTATCTGCAGAAACAATGGTAAACCCCAAAGCCGCTACCCCTCCGAAACTGACTTCAGTGGCTCCTGTAAAATTAGTTCCGGTCATAGTTACCGTCATGCCTGTTGATGCACTTGAAGGAGCGTATGAAGAAATGGAGGGCAAATTGCTCCTGTACACAGTAAAACCAGGGGTTATGGCATAAGTTGCGGCAAGATCAGGGACCCCGTCATTATCCAGATCAGCAATCGTGACACGAACAGGATAATGTGTCGTGATCAGGTCAACTTTCGGTGCGAAGGAAGAGGAAGTGATCATTCCTGCTGTTGTGGCATTTTTCAGCAATGACAAGGCAAATTCGTTAATATAGGCTATGGCTAGATCCGGTTTGCCATCACCATCCAGGTCACCGATAGAAACACAAAACGGATTTGATCCGCCAGGGAAATCCACTCTCGCCGCCAGGGAAATCAAAGTATTCGTGGTTAGATTCTTGAAGACAGAAACAGCACTTGTTCCGGTATAATTGGTAATGGCTATATCTGGTTTTCCGTCTCCGTCAAGATCCCCTATGGCAAGGCCTAAAGGAAAATTACCAGTTGGAAAATCCACTTTCGGAAGAAAAGAGATAATCCCCGGGTTACCTGAATTTTGATACACTGAGAGAGTATTGCTGATTGAATTTGTAACCACAATATCGGGACTCCCGTCCCCATTCAAGTCATTTATCGCCAGCCGGAGGGGCTGAGTACCGGTGGCCATATCAATCTTAGGATTAAATGAAATATTTCCGTAAGTACTTGTATTCTTATAGATTGAAATAGTTGAAGCTTCGGTATTTACTACAACCAGATCAGCTTTGCCGTCTCCATCCAGATCGCCGGATGTGATACCTCTTGGAGAACTTCCTGTATAAAGGCTGCCTCCCGTAATAAAAGAAATGTTACCTTCAGTGCTTGTGTTCCTGTAGACGGATAATTCGTCACTTACTTCTGCAGCAATAGCAATATCAGGTTTTCCGTCTCCGTCAAAGTCGCAGATCGTCGTTCCAAAAGGGCCGGTAGTGGTAGGAAAATCCACTTCGGGGGCAAATGAGACTATACCGGGAGTACTGGTATTCCTGAATACCGAAAAGTTATCGCCTGCGTTATTGGGAATAACAATATCAGGCTTTCCGTCCCCATCCAGATCCGCTACCTCCGCATATCTGGAATCACCACCTGAAGTGTAATCCGTTCCTGTACCAAAGGTAGCAGCAGAAAATGAAGTGGTTCCATCGGAAAAGGTAACATCAAAAGAATTGCGTGAAAAGGCTGTCAGGTGATGTATGGTAACAGAGAGAGGCTGGTACCCGGTACCGGCAGGAACAGTAACTGTTATCGAATCAGCTTTGGAGGCTGTCACTATTGCCCTGACAGGGCCCAAAAACACAATATTGTTGGCCGGGGTAGTCCCAAAATGGTGGCCGGTGATAGTTACTTGTGTTCCTATTGGCCCGGATGACGGATAAAATGAATCGATCACCGGAGGTTCTGTCTGATAGATAAAACCCTCGAGAGAAGTTGTCCCATAAGGTGTTGTTACCGATACATTTCCTGAATTACCATCCCCTGCAATTGCGTTTATCTGGGTGGATGATTGGACAGTATAGGAAGCTGCCGCCAGTCCACCAAAAGTAACAGAGGTGGCTCCTGAAAAATGATTCCCTTCCAGAGTGATTAGGTTTCCTGTGGTGGCAGTTACTGGTGAGAACGAGGCGATAAAAGGTTCATTTATCCTGTTCCTGATTAAGGTTAAAGTAGGAATGCCCGATACTATAACTAAATCCTGTTTGCCATCACCATCAATGTCTCCACTCGATACACAGCTTGTTAGAGTATCAGAGGAATAAATTACAGGCTGGGCAAAAGAGATGATTCCTGATGAACTGGCATTCCGGATCACTGAAAACGAAGCGGTTAAAAATCCGGTGATGATAATATCCGGTGAGCCGTCTCCATCCATATCTTCCAGGCAAACCCGCGTGGGTGGAGTTCCTGCCATAAAATCCATCTTTGAAGCAAAAGAGATCGTTCCAATCAGTCCGCTATTCTTAAATACAGAAATAGCATCGGACCCGGGACAGGCCACTGCAATATCAGGGGTTCCGTTTCTCTCCAAATCTCCTATTGCCACACTAAATGGCTGATTACCTGTAATATAATCAACAGGGGCTGCAAAAGACAGAGAAGTGAGTGTACATTGGTTTTTATAAACAGACAGCGTGTTGGATGCAAAATTTACCACTGCCAGATCGGGTTTATGATCGGCATCCAGGTCGCCAATGGCAATTCCGTATGGTTTTGTACCGGTAGGGTAATCCACTTTCGGGGCAAAGGAAAGGGTTCCTCCTGAGCTGATATTTTTGAATACCGAAACCGTATTTGCAAGCATGTTTGTTACGGCCAGATCAGGTTTGCCATCCTGGTTCAGGTCGCCCAAATCTATAGAAAAAGGCCGGTTACCTGTTGTAACAATGATAGCCGCACCAAAGGAAATATTCCCGGGAGTACTGGTATTATTAAAGACTGAAATGGTGTTCGCCGTTGAATTAACTGTAGCAATATCTGGTTTCCCATCCCCGTTCATGTCCCCGATCACCATATTACGGGGATTATTGCCGGTGGAAAAATCTGATTTGGGTGCCAATGAAAAAGATCCCGGTGTACTTTGATTCCTGAATACTGAAAAGCTGTTATCATTATAATTCAGCACAATAACTTCCGGTTTACCATCCCCATCCAGGTCGTTGGCTAACGAAGAAAAACTCGAGCTGTTTATCACCTCATTCATTTCGGTTTTAAAAGAAGAGGTCAGAAACCCTCCTTCGCCACCTTCAAAAGTTACAATAAACGGCAAGGTTGAAAAGGCAGTCAGGCCATTGGTAATCACCGTTAGTGGATGATAAGAAGCACTGGCAGGAACTATCACCAACAAACTGGTAATACTTGCTGATGTTACAACGGCTTTGGCTGCTCCGAAAAACACGGTATTTTCATATGAGACTCCGCTGAAATTATTGCCGGTAATAGTAACAACCGTTCCGATCGGACCGGAAGTGGGAGAAAAGGAACTTACCACAGGTTGCGCTTGGATATACCCATCCATTGAAACAACCAAACCCAGTAATATTAATACCTTTTTCATAATTATTGGTTTTTTATTGATACATTATCTGATCATCATCCCAACTCAAACCTACATGAAATTCTTCAATTTCACAAACACACCATGAATAACATCATGTAGGTTCCCTCTGACCATTGAAATCAAATTGTTTTACAGAGGAAATTTACAAACAAAACATGTCTTATCAATACGTTAACATGATTTTTTTCAACCCTCATGCAGCATATCAGGTCAATAAATTGTCATAATACTAAACTGTCGGCAATTTGGATGAAAAGCAACTGGTAAAAGATTGCCTGAAAGGGAAAAGACAATCCCAAAAGCTTCTTTATGAGCAATTTGCACCAAAGATGCTGGGTGTTTGCTATCGCTATGCCCATCATAAAGAGGAAGCGGAAGATTTTCTGCAGGAAGCTTTTATCACGATTTTCAGAAAATTGAACCAATTTAAAAATGAAGGCTCTCTGGCAGGATGGATCTTTAAAATTGTCATAAATACCTCGCTTAACTGCCTGAAATCCAAATATAAACTAACCGAACACCTGGATGATTTTTCTCTTGATAATTCATCCCTGTATATATTTCCCTCCGTTGAAGGTTCAGAGAAGGACCTCATGCAGTTTATACAAGCCTTGCCCCTGGGTTACCGCACCATATTTAATCTTTATGCCATCGAAGGGTATTCCCATGATGAGATAGGCGAAATGCTCGGAATAAAAGCCGGTACCAGCCGCTCTCAGTATACCCGGGCCAGGCAGGTGCTTTCACAACGAATCAATAAGGAACAAAATGTTTCAAGCCGTGGACAATTCTAATCATTTGGAAGAAGAATTCAGAAAAAAAGCACAGGAATTCACCCTGGAACCTTCTTCCCGGGTGTGGAAGAAGGTGGAATCCAATATCCGGAAACGAAAACGGGTTAAGCTAGCTATCTATCTGACTATCATCGTCTTATTAGGAACTTCCTTTTATCTTATCCTCGGTATCGGTCATTTTCATACCTCTTCCCTACCCGATGCATTTCAGTCCTCTCAAATCAACAGGCACGAAGAAACCAGGAAAATAAACAACAATCAGGTGCCTGCCAGTAATAAGCCGCAGGCACACTCCCACAAGGCTTCACAATATTCCTCCCCATTATCTGTTGTTTCTTCCTCAAAAAACAATAAAGAATTTCCGGCGGCAGATATGCACACAAAAAAATTTGAACCTGCATTAAATAAGCAACTATTTTCTGCAGGACTGGATAGGTATTTAAAACACCAAGAAACTGAACCCCTGTCTTCCATAGACAAAAAGATTTCTGCTTTGATTCCGATCGGGTACAAGGGCTTGTTCATTCTTTCAGATACCATGACCATCCACAAAAAGCAACCAATAAGGGTTGAATTTCCATTGACTACCACTCTGCAAAAGCCGGTCCCGGGCCACAGATGGAGCCTGGCCCTGACCGTTTCACCCATCCTGAGTTTTTCGGATATCAGGGAAAGCGGAAAATATCGTTTCATCGAAAAATACAGGGACTCAACGGACAAATTGCTGCTGACTGCCGGTTTTTCCGGTGCTGTTTACTATCAATGCTATCCCGGTTGGGAGATATATGCCGGATTGGGCGTTCACCAAACCGGGCAGAAAATCTCAACCAGGCAGGTTGTATATCAATATGACTCAATCTCCTCAGGACCAACCATTTCCATTAAAGTCTCCAGAAAATATATTAACCTGGCACCGGATTCTGGCGGAACTGTTTTCAATCGCTTTACTTATGCTGAGTTACCGGTTGGTATTTGCTATGAGCTAATTCCCGGCAGAAATATCAACCTTGTTTTCCAGACTGAAATCTCCATAGGAAAACTTATTGAAAGAGCAGGCTATTATTATGATTATCAGAAAAAAACTTACATTGAAGATAGAAATGGCCCTATGCAGGACTGGATGCTTACAGTGGGTGCCGGATTAAATGCTATGGTCAGATTAAGAAAAGAGCTGTGCCTGGGAACCGGCCTCTTTTACAGGCGAAATCTTCATTCTGTTTATTCCGGTTCTTACCCGTTAAATCAGGTTTTCCGGCAGGCTGAATTAAAAATATCGTTGAGATATCATCTTGATCATTAATAACCATGCAGCATTTTTTCTGAAAGGAATGTCATTATGGTAAACCAAATCATTACTACCATGAAGAAAACATGCATTCTCCTGATGGCAACCGCACATATCGCAGTTGTCTCATGCAAAAAAGACCCGGACCATGGTCCCGTTACCAGTCAGGTTCAGTATTTCCCCAATAAAGTCGGGTACAACTGGGCCTATAGACTAATTGATACACAGGGTGATACGCAAAACATACTGGTCAGTATCACCGGTGTAAATCTCCTGCCCAATGGCGATTCAGTGAATTGCTGGTTATATTCCTACCAGAATTTTACGGATACTTTATGGGTCCATTCCGATAGCAACTGGGTAACTTTCTATTATAATTATGCACTGAATAACCCAAATTACATGCAGTATGTTAAAATGCGGTATAAAGTTCCATTCACGGTAGCAAGTGTCTGGACTTCATCAGTATATTTCGGGGATACTACCAGGGTATCAAATCAGGAGAATGTACAGGTTCTGGCCGGACTTTTTCATGATTCATATAAATTATTGAGAATCAAGCCTCCCATCACCAACTCCTGGATCACTGACACGATATGGTTCAAACAAAAAGTGGGGATTGTAAAACTGAACCAGCAAGAATTCGATCTGGGACCAGCCATCGGAAACGGAGTATGGGAACTTGTTTCGTATAATGTGCAGTAATAGGACATGCCATGGCATGTCCTATTACTGACTCATCCTGAAATGTTCACCGGTATTTTGGTACACTGGTATACTGGTACACCGGTTAACTGAACCTTACAACCGGAAAACCTTATCACATCACCTCAATCACCTCAATCACTTCATCAGTCCCCTCTTCTTCAGCAACGGCTCAATCGACGGGTCCTGGCCCCGGAATTTACGGTACTGGACCATCCCGTCATCATTGCCCCCTTCTGTAAGCACATACTTCCGGAACCGGGCAGCAATCTCTTTATTATAGATATCTCCCGAGTCGAGGAAAGCCTGGAAAGCATCGGAATCAAGTACGGCAGCCCACAGGTATACATAATACCCGGCAGCATAGCCACCTACAATATGATTAAAATAGGTAGTCCGGTACCTGGGAAGGATTTCGCTCATCAGCTTGATATTGTCCATCGATTCCTTTTCAAAGGCAAGTACATCAACTTTCTTTGGTGCTTCGAAGCTATGCCAGTCAAGGTCAAGTATCGAAGCTGCAATATATTCAACAGTTACAAATCCCTCGTTGAAGGTCATACTTTTCTGAAGCCGGTTCTGTAAATCTTCCGGCATGGGTTGGCCTGTTTTGTAATGCTTTGCATAGAACTTCATTACCTCAGGCTGTCCGGCCCAGTTTTCCATGATCTGTGAAGGCAGCTCCACCATGTCACGCGGGAGGTCCCCGGCGGTGCGATCGTACTTTCCATCGGTAAACAAACCAGCCAGGGCATGCCCGAACTCATGGAAAAGGGTAGTCGCTTCATCCCAGGAAAGTAAAGCTGGAGTATCGCCCGACGGTGGTGTGAAATTGGTAACCATGGTGACAATGGGATAGATCTTCTTCCCGTTATCATAAGTCTGATCGCGGAATGCCCCACACCAGGCCCCTACTCTTTTTCCGGCACGGGGATAATAATCCAGATACAACAGTCCCAGGTGGGCCCCTTTCTCATCCTTGACCTCAAACACCTCAACATCAGGATGATAGACAGGCATATTGGTCAGTTTTGTAAAGGTAACTCCATAAAGGCTGTTAGCTACATGGAACATTCCATCCCTTACATTGGTCAACATCAGGTAAGGTTTGATCTCGGATTCCTCAAGGTTGTATTTTTCTTTTTTTAGCTTTTCGGCATAATACCACCAGTCCCATGATTCCAGTTTGAATTGGCCGCCTTCCCTGTCAATGATCTTCTGCATCTCGTCTCTGTCTTTCATTGCCACTTCCTGGGCAGGCTCCATGATCTTGTGAAGAAAATCATACACTGCCTGGGTGGTTTTAGCCATATTATTGCTGATGGTATAATCATCAAAATTCTTGTATCCCAGCAGTCTGGACCGTTCTGCCCTGAGATTGGCGATCTTCAGCATGGTCTCTTTGTTGTCAAAGTCATTATCGTTATTTCCCCTCATAAAATATCCCCGGTAGATCTTTTCTCGAAGCGCCCTGTTGCTGGAATACTGCAAAAAGGGGATCAGGCTGGGCTTTTGAAGGGTAAACACCCATTTCCCTTCCAAACCGGCCTTTTTGGCAGTCTCTGCAGCCCCGTCTATAACATCCTGCGGCAACCCGGCCAGGTCTCCTTTATTATCAATGATCAGTTTAAAATTGGCGTTGGTTTCTGCCAGCAGGTTCTCACCAAATTTAAGGGTCAATGCCGACCGCTTCTGATTGATCTCCCTGAGTTTCACCTTGTCTTCCTCATTGAGATCGGCTCCGTTACGGACGAAATCCAGATAATATTTCTCAACCACCCTTTTCTGATAGACGTCCAGCTTACTGTTATCCAATCCTTTATATATTACCTTGATCCGTTGGAATAATTTGTCGTTCAGATTGATGTTGTCCCTGTGAGTAGTCGTTAACGGTGAGATCACCCTGGCGACGGACTGAAGCGCAGGACTGGTATTGGCTGAGTTCAGCGCATAAAACACATTGCCCACCCTGGTAAGTAATTTCCCTGATTTGTCGAAAGCAAGGATCGTGTTCTCAAAAGTAGGTGCTGCCGGGTTGTTCACAATGGCATCGATCTCCTTCTGCTGGTCGGCTATGCCTTTTTTGAATGCAGGGATATAATGACTGGTGTCAATCTTGTCGAAAGGTGGCGCATCAAAAGGGGTTTTGTACTCGCTGAAAAATGGATTACCGACTGGCCCTTTTTGTGAGTAACCGCCTGTAAATAAGACGCATGTGATAGACATAATGAGTAAGGATCGTTTCATTTTCGTTGTTAGCTTAATATTTCTAAAATTTGATATTGGCTGTCCTGGTAAACGGGACGTAAAAGAGTATTTTCTTTGGCCGGGCCTCCGCGGAACCAATCATAATCGTTTGGTTCATCCCGGGTTATATCTCTATCAAGAATGAGATACCTGACATGATAGTTTTCCTGCAACAAGCGGGTAACAGAGGCCTGATCCATTTTCGGGCGGTCATCCTGGTAATATTGAAGTGCCTGATAACTAACGAAGTCATGTTTTCCTATCTCATTGAAGATAAATTTCCAAGGAGCAAATATAACTCCTTGTTTATCAGGTAATTTTGAAAGAATTTCTGCGTGGGTTCTGGAACTGTCCTCATTCTCCCTGAAAACAAATCCAAATTGCTTGCCCACCGAAAACAAATTCATTACAATCAATAACACAAAAACATATTGCAGGTATCTGAAACTCCGGTTGTCGGAACGAAGCAACGAAACAGATACGATGACCGCCATAAACGGGAAATAATAGATCAGGTAACGTTCGGCAATATGGCTCCCGGTCAGATTAAGGGCGAGGACAAGGGTATTCAGATAGATGAAAACAGCGCGGTAATTCTTTCTTAAGTATTTGAAATTGAATAGATAAGATATTAGAAATAAGCCTGAAAAAGCAAATACCCGGTCGCTCCAGAAAAAGCGCTGTTGTTCATTCAGTAAATTGATGATCTTACTCACGAAAAATCCCCAGGCATTATTACTCAGGTAAATCTCCCCGAATTTCCGGGTAGGCCATTGCTTTAATTGTTGGACAAAAATTTCATAATGCCCCGTTCCCCACAGATCGATCGTAAACACCATCCCAATGGCAGCGCAGATCAGGACAAACAGGAAAAATACCTTATAACGTCTGTAAAATAGCAGCAATACTGCTCCGGCTAACGGAAACACAACTCCGTTCAGGGTGATCAGGAAAGCGAGCCCGGCAAAAAGGGCGGCCAGAAAAACCAATGATATCTTATTGACAGACAGGTATTTATCAAGATAATAAAAACTGATAAACCCAAGCGACATCACATAGATCTCGGGCCTGAAAATAAATGACTGAACGACCATGATCGGTACAAGAACGACTAATGCAAGGATCAGTATATATTGCTGATAACTGAATTTATCTTTATTCCCTTTGTAATATTGAAAGAGAGAAAAGAAAAACAGCAGGTAAAAGAACAGAGTGGCAAATTTAAAGGGGTAAACCGACCAGCCTGCCACCCAAACAATCACCGAACCTATCCATACCAACAGCTTGTGGTACAGATACATATGTTTGTCGAAATCGAGAATGCCCGGCATGCTCCTGAGCTTTACCACCCCTTCATGGCAGAGCCAGTAAGCCTGTTCCCCGAACCAGTTCTCATCGATCTGAATGAAGCGATGGTACATTGAGGCCAGGTAACATAATCCATATATAATTAATATTACATAAATGCTTGATGGTGAAAGCAGAATTTCATAAAAATGACGGAAACGAGATGAGAATTTAGATGGTTGAGAATTTATCATTCATTCTGATTTTCAGCAGATTAACAATTTTTCATCCTTATTGTCTGCAAATATAGTGAATCAGGGATCAAATTCCGGAATGACAAACAGCGATATGCCGGTCTTCTGTTTTTCAAAGAAGCACTCGCTTTACCCGTTTACATTACTCCTCCCCTGCCAGGGGTAATGGTGCTAACTTAATAATTATATTATCTTTGTGATAAACTTTAAATCAAAGATAATGAAACAGAACAGATCATTAGCAATAAGCAGTAAAATACAGGAATGTAAAATGGCTAACATAATAGGCTTATTGGAACATGAA
>JAPLDE010000239.1:0-2242 GCA_026391855.1 Bacteroidota bacterium
CTGAATGGCGGGCTGGGCGACGGAATAGGTTCCTTTCCTTGGCTCGGCATCACTCCAGGCCTCCAGGTAATGATCATCCGGGCAAACCAGCTGACAAAGACCGGCAGTTTCATCCGGGGTGGGAGAGAGAGAAACAGTCAAGCCGGCTTTTTTCAAACCCTCAGCAAAGGTTGAGCTTCCCGGATAATCATAGGCAGGATTTACATTGTATATAATTACTCCGGCTATCTGTCCCTGGCTTAGCTCATCGACAAAGGCAGCCATGGCCTTATCATCTCCCTTTCCCAGGTTGAAATGATCATCCATGGTAAGGGTAGAACCGTAATTGTTAAGCAGGTCATTGACAGCGCTTACCACCACCTGAAGGTTAACGTCGTTGGTACCGCAAACCAGCAGACATTTTGCCCTGTTTTCCCATAACCGGCCGGCGATCTTTTTTACATCAATACGGGAAGGTTCAGCCTCGGGAGCCTGAATGCCGGCCTTCAGGGCCAGTTCCCTGTAAATGTTTATGATGACAAGGGCTTCCTCCGACGGGTTAACCGTGATCCTTTCATCGGCATTGCTTCCGGTAAGGGTAAGGGCAGTCTCTATCTGGATATGGCGCGAAATGGTTGTCTTCCCTTCCCTCAGCCTTCGTGTTGCGGCATATTGACAGGTGAATTCCCCGGGTGACAACCAGGTTCCCAGGAAATCGCAGTTGATTCCCACGATCAGGTCGGCCTTATCGAAATGAAAAGCAGGGATCACACCCTGGCCGAGGTACAGGCGGTGGGCTTCCCTGATCCCGTGCATGGAAATTGCATCATAGCTTATGTGCCTGGTATTGGGGTATTTGGAGAGAAAGCCCGAAACAGCCTCCAGAAGGCTCGGGCTGATGAGGGTGGAGGTCAATATAACGGTTTTACCCCCTGAAGCACTGATCTCCTGTAATTTGGAAATGATCTCACGGTCGGCAGAGGACCAGTCGGTCTCATTGCCGTTCTTTATTGGGTTCTTCAATCGTGACCCTTCATCATACAAACTGAGTACAGATGCCTGTATCCTCGCGGTCGTCCCGCCTCTGGAAACCGGGCAAAACTCATTGCCTTCGATTTTTATCGGTCTTCCGTCCCTGGTTTTTACTACAATATTGCAGAAATCTTTACCATCATAATAGGCTGAAGCATAATGACTGGCTTCTCCCGGGTATACGTCCTCCGGTTTTACCAGGTAAGGGATGGCCTTGTTTACAGGGTTCTTGCAGCTACTTATTAAGGCAGTTGCAGCAAAGGAAAACCCGCAGAACTTCAAAAAATCCCTGCGGCTGGAAGTCAGCGATTCACCGCTGTTCTCAAGAAAATCAATAATTTCTTCCTTCTCAGGAACCCATTCCTTTATACCATCGGGCAGGATGTTACCCTCATTTTCCTTTTCTTCTATACTTTTCCAGTATTTCTTCATGAACCTGGATTTGAGGTTTATTTTCGACTTTTAAGAGATATAGTTATCACTGGATCAATTCATTATATTAATAATGACATTTCATGCAATCCAGTCCGCCAATTTCTTCAACAGTCAGGCTTTTCAGCTTTCCGGATTTAACAAGTTCTTGTAATTTCTTGTTATTCTGATAATAAGGATTATAATCTGCTTGTACTTTGGTCTGGCGGTGACAATTGACACACCAGCCCATCGACAGATCGGCATATTGGTATATGATGTCCATGTTTTCGACCGGGCCATGGCATTGCTGACAAGAGACACTACCAACCATAACATGTTGGGAATGATTAAAATAGGCATATTCAGGGAGGCTGTGTATTCTGATCCATTCAATGGGTTTTCCCGTTTTCAGGGCTTCAGCTATCTTGTTTATCTCGAATCTGCCTGAATTACGCCCGCTTTTTACTACAAAATGACAGTTCATGCAAAGATTTGGGGAAGGGATACCGGCTGATTTCCCTGCAAAAACCCCTGTATGGCAATACTTACAATCGATGCGGTTTTGGCCTGCATGTACTTTGTGTGAAAATTTAATGGGTTGATCTGGGGCATAATGCCGGGTCCTGCCGAGGTTCTGTGCTTCAGTGACTGCCATCTGAGTTTGGACAGCCAATCCTGTCAGCAGGATCAGCACGTGGATCGCCCTGTGCTTAATTTTCCTGGTAAAGATGAGATCAACCACAGCAAGGGCCATCAAAATTCCAAAAAAGAAGAAAAGGATCATCCTGATGGGGAAGGGTTTATCCGGAGCTAAGCC
>JAPLDE010000239.1:2247-7563 GCA_026391855.1 Bacteroidota bacterium
GATGGGGAAGGGTTTATCCGGAGCTAAGCCATTATTATAGTAAAACTCAAGATAGGCCTTTATTTGCCTGACTTCCTGGTCGGACAACCGGATATTGGCATGGGCCTCAACCATTTTTTGTGAGCCGGGAGTCTCAATGGCACTTTTAATTTCAGCATCGGTTTTGCCTGCTATCCATGCAGAGAGATCATAAGTTGAAGGGTTCCAGTTTATTGTATCAGATACCACCGAAGAGTGACAACCGGCACAGTTTACCTGCCCGGCTTCGTAGGAAGTGAGTCCATTGAACAACCTTTCCCCGATCAGGAGGTCTTTGGTAACCTCCGCATCTTTCTTATGCACAGGCGTTTGCTCCCTGACAAAAAATGATTTCGTCTCCCCGGCAAAAACAAATAAACCGGAAAAAAGGATGAATACAGGGAACAACCATCGAAAAGAGACAACACCCAGGTTTCTTCCGTATAAATAATTCATATTAAGATAGCAAATATGTTTCTACAGACAAATTTGTTTATTTTTTAAACCGCTTATAATCAATAACTAAGAATACTGTTCCTTTGGAAAATCAAGTAGGATGTATTCAGTTCAGAAAGCTAATTTATTCAAAAACTCCATTCTTCCTACGAAAAGGTACTGAAGTACTTATTATTTTGTACTGCTTGTTTCCTTCTGGTAAGCTGATTTTGAAATTTACTTCAACGGAACACCGGTACTGTTTGGATCGATGAATGTTGTTTTATCTCGCTGATTTACAGGGTGAAAATGTTTATAAATCCTTTTTCGATAACGCAAAAGAAAATAAAATTATCCTTTATAAGACAATAAATCGTTTACAAACCGGATAGAATGTTCATATTTTATCTTTTATAGATAACTTTGCATTGGAAATAAAATGGGAATTAAACTATGGCTATTGTAGTCAATATAAAGAAACTCAGGGAGGATAAGGGCCTGATGCAAAAAGAGGTTTATAATGAAATAGGGATAAAACAAGCTCATTATAATAAGCTTGAAGAAGGACTCATTGAGCATTCTTATGAGATATTAGACAAGCTGGTGCCTGCCAAACAAAGATTTCAGACGTTTATTAAGTAAAATATACAACCATCCATATTGTATGAGACACGTTACAGTATATACAACCGATAAAGAATACAGCCACTTTGTGCAACTAGCTAAAAACCTTCATTATGTAAAAAAGGTGGAGACTGATGAAGAGCTGCCGAAGGAAGAAGTTTTGGAAAACTTAAAAGCTGGCCTGGCGGAAGTACAGCTTTTTAAAAAAGGCAAACTCAAAACCACTTCCGTTAAAGCTTTCCTGGATGAGCTATAATGTTGAGCTCTAGGCAAACTTTAAAGAAGGAGCCAAAAAAGTAGTTAAAAAATATCCCTCCCTTAAGGCAGAATTAGCCTGTCTCTTTACAGAACTGGAAATAAACCCAACCATGGGCACACCTTTGGGAAACGACATTTACAAGATGCGCCTGGGTGTCGGTTCAAAAAATAAAGGTAAATCCGGCAGAGCCAGGGTAATGTTTTTCGTCAAGATTTCTGATACCACCGTACTACTCTTCTCCATCTTCAGTAAAGGAGACAAAGATTCAATCTCTGACAAGGAAATTAAAGAACTGATAAAGGGGTATTTATAATACCTGGGACGCCACATGAAGGAAAGCAACCCTCTCCGCTAATTTTGGGGGCTGTCCTTTGTCAATAACTTCCACGCCTGGAATTAGGGTGCCACTCCCGAGCTCAGAATTTTGTTGCACTGGAAAAGACTTTGTAGATGCTTTATTAGGTTCTCCTGGATCTCCAGGCTCCATTACATTTGGGTTAAGACAAATAAGACGGATAGAGTTACCAAGGGTATAGGAATATACACTCCAGCCAGGGTATTTATCAGCTTTTAGGTCAACTCCAAAGGAAACTGAGGATTTCGGATCATAGTACCTCGCCCCGTAATAGTACAGTCTACTTGCAGTTTCCAAGGTGTTTATATTTGTTGATCCTGCGGTCATTTCTATGTTTCCGGGTTGTGGTATTACCTTCAAAAATACAGTTTTTATTTTTCAATTGAAAAGAAAAAAGTATGTGTTTGGGGCCAATGGTTTCACTGGTTAAACAGCTCTTATCATTAAACCGCCCTTAGGCACCTTTTAGCCGTGTGTGGGGTGGACGGCAAAGCTTCGGGTCATTTTTTTATACCTTGATTATGAATATGATCATAAAAAAATACAGAACCCAGAGGGCCTGGCCTTGCCGGGGGTTGGCAGGGCTTATCTTTGCCGTAAGGAGCGGTTTAATGATGGCTTGCTCAGAGGGTTTGCCTACAGTCGGGCAATGCCAGCGGATATTTAACATAATATGCTTATAGGACAAGCGAATGGTGCATTTATACCTATAGAAAGTAGCTTGTACTATAAGAGCATGTTATGTTAATATAGCCCGTTGGGTGGTTTACTGTTTATCTGGTGATTTAAACCCGATCTGCTTTCTGTTATCTTGATCAAGTTGCTGTTGTTTGGTCTTTTCAAGTTGCTTCAGGTATTCAAATATCAGCAGTATTTTTTTGTCCTGTTCAATGTCTTTTCTTTCTATTTCTTCAAGTTTACGTAGGATTTCCCCGTGTGTTTGAAGTAATTCACGCATCTTGGTAAATACCCGTATTATCTGGACGTTTACTATGATGGCTCTGTCACTGTTTAAAACACTTGATAACATTGCAACACCTTGTTCTGTGAATGCTAATGGTGGCTTGCGTAAACCCATTTTCACCCGTTTGGATATCACAATTTGTGATTTCCAATTTTCTAATTCTTCAGATGTAAGCTGAAACATAAAATCTTCCGGAAACCGTCTTGGGTTTCTTTTTACAGCCTGGTTGAGTATTCTTGTTTCTACATCATAAAGTTCTGCAAGGTCCCGGTCAAGGATTACCTTTTTCCCTCGTATCAGGTATATCTTAGAGATTACCGCCTCTTCCGGTATCATGAGCTGATATTCTGTTTTACCCATAGTATTGATGTCAAGCTACAAAAGTAAAATATAAATAAGGGATCACAAAATGTGATACCACCTGGTTTATGTGTTATCAAATCCATTCTCCAACGGATGGAACAAGGATAGTTGCTTTTGCAGATCTTCCAGCATAGAGGCTTTATATCGTTCTGTGGAGCTGACAAAACAGTGTCCTGCCATATACTGCACCTGCCGGAGATTGTAGCTTTTAAGCCAGTTTGCTATGACACTCTGACGGATCAATCCTGCATTAATAACGCTGGGGTTGAGTTTCTTTAAAGCTTTGAACAGATGAAGCAGACTGGCTTTGATGTTCAATGAGCCTTCCATGCTTACAAAAAGCTGATTGGTTGGTTCAGTAAGTCTTGCAGGTCTTACGGTCAAACCCTCACAAACTTTAGCCTGCGAGCATGCTGACATGCGGCGGAACCACAGTAATGCTGATCAACATGTTTTAGCTTTCTATTTCCGGGGACTATTCTTCCGCAATGAATACATTGGATTGTTTGCATAGACGTCCTTTTGACCGTCTGCGAAATCCAATCATAAGGGTGGTGTCATTTATTCCCGGGATGTGGTACCGGTTCTAACCGGGGCGGAAACTTCTGGTTCTTTTTCCTTTGTTTAGGTTTTTGTTAAGGGGTTACTCACCTTAACTGCCTGTCCTAATTCCGGGTTACATTATAGTGAAGGAAGCGGTTCAACTTTTGTTGCTGAATTACCACAATTATAGTAGTTAATCATGATGTATTCCTTTTTTGCAACCTGCAAAAACAACAATATCAAGCCTTCCGAATGGATAACAAAAATGTTAACCTTTTAATCGAACCACTCAGCAAAATACATCACACCGGATGCTAACGCCTGAACAGATTCCGAGGGGCCTTTTTGGACCTGGACAAAAAAGGAGGAATAAATTTATACTTTACAATCAATTATTTGAATTCAGGATCAAGTACTTGACACATAATAATGCTTTACTTCAAAAAAGGAAATTTGTCATTTTGTGTGATATAACCTTTCAACTTTTCCACTGGTTTTATTAATATAAATCACTGGAACTCCTCCTAAATATCCTTTAGTGAGTGTTCCTGAAACTATCCATGATGTTGAATCCTGGCTTACACGTAAAGGAAATTCTTCTCGTATGGAATGATCACCAAAAGCATGTGTAAAGTATACATACCCAAGGATAACAGCTAGTTTACAATTCGATACAATTCCTGTTGTTAAATTACTCAGGCTTGTATTTGAATCACAAAGCTCGACAGAATCTCGATTATTCGTCGGAAACTCAATATATGGAATATAAAAGACGGACTTTGAATTTGCTACAACCTTCTGAGTGTTTTCATGATTATTACAAGAAAGCAACAATAATAAAATAGAAAAAACATTTAAATATTTCATAACATTCGTTTTTACTATTTCTCAAAACTAATACTTCTGACATTTTTAATAGGATGTTTTGGTCCTAACCTGTTATTGCCTTTGTTGGTAGCCGATCTTGGAGGCTTTGTATATGGACTTATATTATTCTTTCTTGAAGGGTCATTAGGATCACTTGGGATATCATCACTAACCAGGGTTAGTTGGTTGGGCTTCTTAGGGTCAAACATTAGTAATCTGCCATTTGGTAATGAAACATAACCCGGTCGTTTAGTTAATTTATATATATCTATATCTCCAATGTCTCCATTTATGCCTCTTGAAAATCCATCATCATTAGGTTCCTTACTATTAATATCTATACAGCATCCATGTGTATGAATAGTTGCAAGTGTTTTAAACCCCGAGGGAGGGGTGCTTGGTATTACTTTCCCACTACCACCTGGCGCTGGCGGAGAATAAGTAAAAAAAACATTATTACCTATCTTTATTTTATAAAAACTTGAGCCATACTCTCTATTCTCTAAGATTGAAATACCATTATAAGTCTTTGCAAAATCAATTGCAGCCATTTTTATAGTTTTAAAATGATCGCCAGGTCCCATTCCATCTGGATCAATAAATCTAATCGGGTTGTCAAGAGTATATGTAAACGGACTCCATGCAGGGTAAATATCGGCTAAAGGATCAACTCCAAACGAGACACTGGTTCTGGGGTCATAATATCTAGCCCCGTAATAGTAAAGTCTAAGCTCAGTTTCCAGAGTGTTATACATCAAACGGGGTAAATTAGTACATTTTCGTCTTGAAAAAACTGAAATTTTAATGTCAGCAATTTTTTTAATTCAGCATTATGTTTCTGATTGATAGCTTGAAAAAAGTCGGTTATTGCATGATGAAATTTATCTG
>JAPLDE010000254.1:0-3846 GCA_026391855.1 Bacteroidota bacterium
GCCGACTGCCGACTGCCTACTGCCGACTGCCGACTGCCTACTGCCTACTGCCTACTGCTTGGTAATGTGAACAAAAGGACATGCCATGGCATGTCCCTACTGTGGACAATAATCCTGTATCTTTGTAATTATTCATCCGGAAATTATGAAAGAAAAAGTATTACCCCTGGTAAAGGCAGATCCCTGGCTGGAGCCCAATTCCGCCGACATTGAAGACCGGCTGACCCGGTATCAGCGAAGACTCAGCGAGATCGAATGGGATTTCGGCACCTTATCCTCCTTTGCCGATGGTTATCGCTATTTCGGGATCAATTTTGATGCGAAACAGAAAGGATGGTGGTACCGGGAATGGGCACCGGAAGCCACTGAACTATACCTGTTTGGCGATTTCAACGGTTGGCGGAGATTCACCAACCCGCTCACGAAAAACGAATTTGGTGTCTGGGAACTGTTCCTTGAAGAAAGTGAATATAAAGATACCTTCGTCCATGGCAGCCTGGTAAAAGTGCTCGTCATCCACCCAAACGGATTAAAGGAAAGAATACCGGCCTACATCAGCCGGGTGGTACAGGATCCGGATACCAAGAACTATAGCGGCCAGGTTTGGCTGCCTCCCGCCTTCGACTGGAAGGGAGATGCATTCAGGGTCGACCCGGATGAGCCTCTGCTCATCTACGAATGCCACGTAGGCATGTCATCTGAAAAAGAAGGCTTATCAACCTATAATGAATTTACTGAAACCGTTCTTCCAAGGGTTAAAAGACTGGGATACAATGCGATACAGCTTATGGCTATCCAGGAACACCCGTATTACGGGTCGTTTGGCTACCATGTCTCCAACTTTTTTGCCCCCTCGGGAAGATTCGGCACCCCGGAAGACGTCAGGAAACTGATCTATACGGCGCATGAACTGGGTATCGCCGTCATCATGGACCTGGTCCATTCACACACGGTTAAAAATGTGCTGGAAGGCTTAAATGAGTTTGACGGAAGTGACCACCAATACTTTCATCCCGGTGAAAGAGGCGAACACCCCCAATGGGATTCAAAGATATTCGACTATGGTAAAACAGAAGTGCTCAGGTTCCTGTTATCAAACATCAAATACTGGCTGAAAGAGTTCCATTTTGATGGTTTCCGGTTCGACGGAGTGGGTTCAATGCTGTATTATCATCATGGAATGGAACCCATCGACAGCCGGGATAAATACTTCACACTGGGTGTTGAGTATGACGCAGTTACCTACCTTCAACTGGCCAATACCCTGGTTCATGCCCTCAGAAAGGATGCTGTTACTATTGCCGAAGAAGTGACGGGTATGCCCGGTTTGTGTTTCCCTGTAAAAGGAGGCGGGATAGGATTCGACTATCGCCTGGGAATGGGAGTGCCCGATTTCTGGATAAAACTTCTACAGGACCAGAAAGATGAAGACTGGAACCTGAATGAGATGTGGCATGTGTTGAATGACCGTCTCCCCTATGTAAAAACCGTAACCTACTGTGAATCACATGATCAGGCCCTGGTGGGAGATAAAACCATTGCTTTCCGGCTGATGGATAAGGAGATGTATTTCCATATGGCCAAGGGAGATAACAACCTGATCATTGACCGGGGTATCGCTTTGCATAAGATGATCAGGCTGTTTACCATTGCCCTGGGCGGTCAGGCTTATCTCAATTTTATGGGGAATGAGTTCGGCCATCCCGAATGGATCGATTTCCCCAGGGAAGGGAATGACTGGAATTACAAACATGCCCGCCGTCAATGGTCGCTGGTAGAGGACAAAAGCCTGAAATACCAGTTCCTGGAAGCTTTTGATATGGAAATGATCAGGCTGGTGAAAAAGTACCATGTCCTGAGCCAGGACTATGCCACGCTGGTTAATATCGACGAGCTGAACAAAACGATCATCTTCGAAAAATCAGGATTGATCTTTGTTTTCAACTTCCATACCACTAATTCGGTGAGTGATTATCTTTTCCAGGCAAGAGAACCCGGGAAATACGCACTGCTGTTGAATTCCGATGAAACCAGGTTTGGAGGACATAACCGGGTCGACAACGGGCTGGATTATTTTACCATGGTTAAGACAGGACCGGAACAACATTTACTCAGCATTTACAACACGAACCGTACTGTCCAGGTCTTCCGCAAGGTTGAGTAACGATGGCTACATTCCGTTTAGTGACCACCATCCTGTTCATCATCATCAGTGGAGTTTTCCTCTGACTGCCTGGATTTCTTGTCTGCAGGGCAGCTTTCCGGATAGAGTATCCTCAGTACATCATCCTTTGACACGTGGCTTGACTTCCTGTTCTTCAACACGACAACCGTCGTAGAGTCCTTCATCACTCTGACCAGCAAGGTTTGAAATCCTTCCCACCACCCGGAATGATAGAGGACTTTGGTACTATCGGAGAGGTGATACATTCTCCATCCAAACCCGTAATTTTTTGGGCTGTTCAAAGCTTTTCCGTAGGGTTTGAAGGCTTCCAGCAAGGTGGCCGGTTTGAGGATCTTCCCGGAGTATAAGCCCTGGTCCCACAAAAACAGGTCTTCCACTGAAGAATAGACACCCTTGTCGCCCACTACCCCATCCAGGAATGTTTTTGGAGCGATCCTCCATCCCCCTTTATAACCTGTAGCCACAAGCTGGTCAGTATTAATGCCGGGACTAGCTACAAAGGAATGGTTCATTCCCAGTGCATTAAATTCTTCCATCCGGATAAAATCAGCGAAGGGCATACCTGAAACCTTCTCAACAACCGCTGCCAGAACCATATACCCTGTGTTGCTGTAGTTAAACCTGCGATCTGGAATGTAGTAAACGGGAGGTTTGAGACTTGTCATCAATGCCAGCACAAAAGAATTCGTGATGGGAGTTTCCTTGTCCTTCACATAGCGATCGGAAAAGTAAATGTAGTTTGGTAAACCCGACCGGTGACCAATCAGCATCCGGATGGTAATCCCATGGTAGGGGAAATTGGGAATATATTTCTGTACCGGGTCATCATAAGAGATCAGCCCTCTCTCTTTCAATATCATAATGGCAACAGAAGTAAACTGTTTGGATACGGAGGCCAGTTGAAAGGAAGTTTCCGGAGTAAGTTCTTTTTTCTGTTTATAATCGGCCCAACCGAAACAGCCCTGGAAAATGACCCTGCCATGGGTGGCAACCAGCACATTTCCGTTAAAAACACCTTTTGCATAAAGCCTTCGGAAATACGCCTCAATTTGCTGGCCTTTCAGTGAATCTTCTTTTGAAAGCGGTGGCTTTGCCGGAGATTTATAATCATTGGAGATATGAGGGGCCGGTTTTGACTGTTCGCAGGACCAGAGTGTTACCAGCAAAAGCAAGGCAATAAAAGGACGGAGCTTAGGGTGACTCATCAAACGAAACATCATGAAGGGCCGGCAATTTGGGTTAAGAAAAGGGAGGGCTAAAATTAGACTTTTTTTAATTTTTTTTTGATGATTATTGTTTTTTTCAAAAATTCATGTAGGTTTGTGACATTACTCCTGCGTTTGCAGAATAAAAAAGATAATTAATAATGGCTAAGAAGAAACTTGTTATTAATTACGACAACCTTCCACCCGGCGTGCTAGCCAAAATCGAAAAACAGTTTCCTACCGGATGGGCAAACCATGTTTTTAAGGTGAAAGGAGCAAAAGATTCATTTTTCTATGCAATTCTTGTTGAAACCGAAGATGTTGATTATTTGGTTAAGGTCAGGGTTAAAAAGGATCGTAAAGGTATTGATGCTGATGAGGATTTTCTTCCTGAATTTGATGATCTGTCAACAGGGATCGGTGGAGAGGGCAATGCTGTAGCATCCCCTGAAGAAC
>JAPLDE010000254.1:3916-18732 GCA_026391855.1 Bacteroidota bacterium
AACGAGCCTCACTAAAAAAAAAGGGTGTCTTTCGAAAAAGACACCCTTTTTTATTTAAACTATAAGATCAACTAATGAAATATTAAAAGCTTATATTCAATTCATTATATTAATTGTTTTCAACTTATCATTTAATTATTAATTCGGTAATGATTGAATATCTGCAAATTACAATAATATTCTACTTCACTTCTAATAATTCTACTTCATAGATCAGGGAGGTGAAAGGAGGGATATCACCTGCTGGATTTGCTCCGTATCCTAAAGAGGATGGAATGATCAGCCTGGCTTTGCCACCTTTTTTCATCAGTTTCACTCCTTCTTCAAGGCCCTTTATCACGCTGTGGCTTCCCAGTTTGAATTCAAACGGCATTCCGGTGTCGTACGAAGAATCAAACACATCCCCGGTAAGGTAACTGCCTTTATAATTGATCACTACTTTGTTACCCATAACCGGTGAAGGACCATTACCATCTCTTAAGGAAATATAATACAATCCATCGGGAGAAGGAGTAACGGTGATTTTCTGATGGCTGATGTAGTTTTTAAGTGAGTCCGCCTCAATCTGTCTGAGCTTGTCATCCTTTGCATTCTGCTCCTGTACCTGGGCCATCTGCTTCTTGATAAAGGCTGCATTGGAAGTGACCGAGATCACCCTCACATTGAAAGTGAGATCGCTTCCTTTTTTAACAAAGGCAGGGACCTTCTTCATTTTAAGAGTTTGAAGGTAGAATGAATCCGCTTTCAGCAGAAAGGTTGCACTATCGCCTGTACCAAAAAGTTTAAGGGCCTCATTAAAGTCGCCGGGGAAAGATGAATTTTCCAGTACATAGGTAAAGTTATACTGGCCTTTCGAGTTGTCAAAGAGAACCGAATCCCTGGCATTTTTGTAGATCATTGCTAGTTCGACCACATCACCGGCAGCAGGTTTGGGAGCATTGGGTATGGTTTTAATGAGTTTATACCTCAAGCCGCTACTGGTTTTCTGGAAGGCTGCTTCCTGGGAAAACCCGAAAAAAACAGTACTACTAACCAACAGAAAGCAAAGAAGGGCTTTGCCGGTAAGCTGTTTGAAAAACTTCATTTCTGTAATTAAATTACTGTACATCAACTAATTCAACCTCAAAAACGAGGACCGAATTGGCAGGGATCTTTCCCATGCTGCCGGCTCCGTATGCCATTTTGGAAGGTACCAGCAAGATGGCTTTACCACCTTTACTCATTTTACTTATTCCTTCTTCCCATCCTTTAATGACTTTATTTTTGCCTAATGGGAAAGAAAACGGTTCTGGTTTACCAACAGAACTGTCGAATACGGTACCATCAAGTAATTTTCCTGTTCTTCTTTATATATAATTTGATCAGAGAGTCATCCTTGGAAGCCTGTTCAGCTGACTTTTTGTTTTCAGCCTCGAATTTTGCCTGCATCTCTTTCTGGAATTCTTCCTTTGGCTGAATTTTCAATAGTTTAACATAAAACAGGACTTCGGCTCCGGCCGGAACATAATTGGGGAGGCTTTTCACCTTGAACGATTTCATAAAGAGATCTTCTCCACTGAGCGCAAAAACAGCACTATCACCAATGTGCATCATCTTTAAACCGTCGAATATATCGCCTTTGTAAGTAGGTTCAACAATTGGAAAAATATAGGGTGTGGGGCTTTTCCTGCTGTCAAAGAAAATAGTGTCCTTTACTTTGTAGTAGCCAACCACTGTAACCATATCGCCAACGACCGGACTTTTGGCTTTCTCGTTTTTAACAAAGAATTTGTGTTTCATTCCACTAGGAGAAGTTTGCCAATCATTTGACTGAGCGAAGCTCACCGCGCCGGACAGCAAAAGCACCGAGATGGCCAGATAAAAAAATTGTTTTTTCATAGAATACTTTGAATTACTGATTTAAATTAATAATTTAACTACTCAACACTAACCAATTCAATTTCAAAAACCAGCGGTGAAAATGGTGGAATATTACCCATACCCCTTGACCCGTAAGCAAGGCTTGAAGGAACAATCAGTTTGGCTTTACCGCCAGCTTTCATTTTAGCAACACCTTCATCCCAGCCGGGGATCACTTCACCGGCACCCAGGTTAAATTCAAAAGGTTGGCCGTGTTTCTCGGATGAATCAAAAACTGTACCATCGAGTAACATTCCTTTATACTGCACCTTAACCTTTTTTCCGGTAGCGGCCTGCGTTCCTTTACCCTTTTTAACATCTATAAAATACAATCCAGACTCCAGGGGAGTTGTAGTTATCTTATTATCCTTCAAGTACTTTTGAACATCGGCCTGCTCTTTTTCTTTCATCTCGGCCATTTGTTTCATTTGTTTATCCATCATTTCTTTCTGTTGTTTTTCGTAATCTGCCTTTTTCTGCAGGCTGATCAGCTTAATATTGAACTTCAGCTTGGAACCCGGTTTAATAAAGGGAGGTAACTGCGCTTTGGCTGTTTTGATAAAAAATGAATCGGCCAGGATGAGGAAAGTGGCACTGTCCCCCACATGCAACAAGGCCATTCCTTCATAAATATCACCCGGATATTCCGGCTTGCTCAGCGGAATCCTGAAAGGTGTGGTGTTTTTGCGGCTGTCGAGGAGAATAGAATCTTTTTCCGTTTTATAAACAAGGCTAACCGTCAGCATATCACCAATTTCCGGCTTAGCTGCATCCTTATTTCCTTTGTGAATCTGGTATTCCAATCCGCTGTCGGTTTTTTTAAAACCTGATCCTGTACATGCCACCATCGCAATCGGGATCAGCAGATACATACATTTCCTTAAGAGAGTTTTGTTCATGATTAAATAAATTATTGATTTGAAATTAGATGATTTCCAGTATTATCTGTGGAGGGATGTTAATTCTACATCGTAAACCAGAGTGGCTCTTTGAGGTATTCTTTTCTGGTCGCCCAACAAGCCGAATGCAAGGTGCGAAGGTATAATAAATTTTGCTCGGTCTCCTACCCTCATCAAAAAAATACCTTCTTCCAGTCCGCTGATTACCTTGCCTTTGCCTAATTCAACCTGCATCGGACCCTCTTCTTTTGAGGAATAAAGTCGTTGACCATTCAGCAATGAAGCTGTATACTCAATACGCGCAATATCATTAAGTTGAGATTGATTACCTTTACCTTTTCTGTAGATAAGGTAATATAAGCCGGTGCCGGTTTTATTCATTTTCCATCCATATCTTGAAATGAAAGCCCTTATCTGCTGTTCTTCAACAAGGGCCAGCCGTTGGTTGGCTTTCATCAGTGACTCCTTTAGTGACTCAGGGTTTTTATGAACAACAGATTGCTGATGGTCATTCCGGCATGAAAAAACCAGGATAAACAGAATTGAAAAAATAAGAAGGCTGACCCTGCTACCCATCATTAAACTATTGATAAAAGCAACTTTGAAGTTCTTGCTGATATTCAGGTAACAGAGCCTCAAATTTTGAAAGTGTTTCCTGAAGGGACAGATAGCTGTTTCCACCGGCGGCATTTTTGTGTCCCCCACCCTCAAAATGTTTTTTCACAAATTCGTTGACAGAAAATTTTCCTTTTGACCGGAAATTCATCCTTATGAAATTATCCCTCTCAGTAAACAACACGGCCAGGCAGATTCCTTTAATGGACAGGGCATAGTTCACAACTCCTTCAGTATCACCAACCTGAAATTTGAACCGTTTAAGATCTTCCTTTGAAAGATAAATATAAGCGGTTCCAAATTCAGGCAGGACTTTCAGTTTTTCAGAAAGGCAATATCCCAGTAACCTCATCCGGTTTTCCGAGTAAGTGTCATAAACCATTCGGTGAATTTTTTCAACATCTATTCCTTTTCGCAACAATTCAGCGATCACCAGGAAAGTCTTTTCATAGTTGCAGGAATAACTAAAAGAACCCGTGTCTGTAGCGATCCCAACAAACAGGCATTCGCTGATCTCTTTGGTGATCAACTTTTCACCACCCAGTTGAAAAATGAAATCATACACCAGTTCAGAGGTGGAAGAAGTGTGTGAGTTTGAGATCAAGTATTGAAAAGCAGCTACATCGGGATGCGGATGATGGTCAATCATGACTTTTACCGCTGTAGTTTCTTTCCAGATGACCTCCATTTTCTCAACCCTTTTAAGTCCCTGGTAGTCCATGCAAAAAATAATATCGGCTTCAACAGCCAGTTTCATTGCTTCTTTAAGTTTGTGCTTAAAAACGACAATCTGCTGTATGCCTGGCATCCAGGCCAGAAAGGTGGGATAGTCGTTAGGGACAAGGATATCAACCATATGACCCAACGAACGAAGGGCATGCATAAGGGCCAGGGAGGAACCTATCGCATCACCATCGGGATTGGAATGGCAGGTGATAAGGATCTTTTTATCCGTGGTAAGGATTGAACGGATAGAACCGGAGTCGTCGTGTTTCAAATCATTTAGCTTTGTTGCAAAAGTAATCTTTTTCTAAAAATACCAGATGCCGGGTTAATTCAGAAAGAACGGGAAGGCCTGATAATTGTGTAAAAAATGTCAGTTTCAGCGTAAAGATTCCTTCCCGAGAGTTGAACTAATTGCCTTTACTTTGGTTTAGTACACAAATAAGAAAAATATGCAAGGGAATATCACTTTAACTATGATCAAGCCTGACGCGATGAGGTCGGGTTACATCGGTAAAATACTGGATCATATTGTATCCGGTGGCTTTTCGATAAGAGCGGCCAAGGTTTTACATTTGACACACTATCAGGCCGAGAAATTTTATCTGGTTCACAAGGACCGTCCCTTTTACCGGGATTTGGTTGAATTTATGTCATCAGGCCCAATCCTGGCCGCTGTATTAGAAAAAGAGAATGCAGTGGATGCTTTCCGTCAGTTGATCGGATCGACAGATCCTGCCAAGGCTGAGACGGGTACAATCAGAAATCTCTACGGGGCCAGTATACAAGAAAATGCTGTTCATGGTTCCGACAGCGACGAAAATGCCCTTATCGAAGCTGCATTCTTTTTCAATCAATTTGAAAGAGTATAGTTACAATTGTAAAAGGAAGTATTTTTATTTTTCTGTTTACATTTATAATTTACATTTGTAACTTCTACTCAGGGGCATACTCCCTGAATGTTTTATTATTGAAGAAGACCAGTATTTTTTCTATTTGTTTTTCAACACTCGGTTGTACCACAGCTGGCTTTGCAGTCTGCTCAGGTTCCTTAGCTTCAGGCGGAGCAACAGGAGGTGTTTGCTGCACAGGTTGAACGTTGTAAACAGGTTGCTGCATCTCCTGTTTTTCGGCAAGCATCTCACTGACAGGTTGAAATATTTCCTGTACTTCTATTTTTTCCTCCGGAACCGATCTCAGTAAGGTTTCCTGTTTCTGCAATGCCTTAGAGATCAACTCTTCCTTTAACGGTACGCTTTCATTTGTGTCGCTGAAGAGATTGAATTCCATATTCATAGGCCCTTTCCCGAACAATAGCCAATCGGGATTTATCTCTGAATACCTCTTTAATATCTTTTGTATAAACTCAAGACTGGGTTTGTTGCGACCCGATAATACATGAGAAATACTGGATCGCTGAACGCCAATCTCATCGGCAAACTGTGATGCAGTGATGTTTTTTGACTTTAGTAACAAGGCTATACGATCAACCATAACTTTTGTAAATTATTTGTTTTCAATTGTAAAGTTACAACTTTAATTGTTTACAAATGTAACTTTTTAAGATTGTCATTTGTTTACACTTGTAATTATTCTTTGTTTACAGTTTTAAACCTCTGGATTGCGTGTTGTAAACTTTCTACTTTACAAATGGAAAAAGGTTTCAGTAACTGTTGTTTCATTCTCACATAAAAATGAATCATTGGTCGTACAGGGTACCCTGACCCACCCTTCTTGAAATTAAAATTCAGCAAGACATACAGATGACAGTATGATCACTTCGTTAGAACAGGCTGAAATATTATTTGAATGTTACTAATGGAAATTGTAAACAGAAGAACAACAGGATTGGAACAAAATCAATTCTTCCGATAACCTCTTCAGAATGCCAATAATCCCTGCCTCATATAAGGATTGACAGAAATGCCGGATTCTCGTGAAGGAATAAACTCCGGGGATCTAAAACGAAATGCTTGCCGGAGTAGTGTTATACCTCTTCGACGAGTTGGTGGTAAACCACCCCCCTATTTTTCAATTCTTCCAGCAGGAAGGATACACATTGAGGATATTTGCCAATGTATTCGGGTACGATGACTCCTTTAAGATTAAAAAGATTTCCGGCAAGCATCCGCACAGCGGCGGTTGCAGTATAACCAGTCGTCCTGGCCATGGAATGGACCCGTGTCGGGGCATCATAATAATCCAGCAGATCAAAGGAATACCTCAGGTGTTTGCCGGATGAAAAACCTTCAACCATGATCTTCATGACCGTAAGGTCTTTTTCACCCTCTTCCAGTTTCCAGGCAGGAAAAAGCAGACTGGTGGTCAGATCGACCGGCCGGATTTTAGTGCCCCGGATTTCTATTTCCTCTTTGCTGAAGAAACCACTGTCGCGTAAAACGGTCATTAAACCGATATGGCCGGGATATCTCAGGGTCTTCTCAATCATGTCGGGGCAGCTGATCGTATAAAACAAGGATCTCAGCCCGTCGCTGTTAAAGGCTTCCAATGTCCCTATCCCTTCAAAATCAAGCAGCTCAGCTTCTGAAAGAGCAGGCATGGTGACAGCCTGGCCATTTCTGACAAAGCGGGCAGGCCGGGTATATTCTTCAATTACATCGATAGATGAAAAAACGGCTTTATATTCATAGGGTTTGCGGCGGATGCAGGGAAGTCCTCCGACATAGATCACTGCCCTGGTCGTTTTGTCCAGCAGATGATCGGCATAGCCTACCAGCAGGTTGCTCATACCTGGTGCTACTCCCATATCCATGATGGCTGTCACCTTATTTTCTTTGGCCAGTTGATCCAACCCGAAGGGATCCTCAGGAAAAAAAGCGATATCAACTACATTCTTCCCTGCCTCGATCACTGCTTTAAAAGTCTGATACCCAAGATGACCTGGTACGGCGTCAAGGACAATGTCATAAGGGGAAACGAGTTGTTTTACGGTATCCGGGTCCGACAGATCAGCTGCCAGTGTATCGATAGGACCGCTATCCTTCAGTGAAGCCAGTTGTTTTTCATTGATATCTGCTACAGTGACCTGAAAACGGGAATCCCCTGCCAGGTCAGCGGCCATTGGCTTTCCAACCAGTCCACATCCAAGAACGATGACTTTCATAAATTAAAGTGTTAGAGTATTAGAGTGTTCAAGTGTTTACTTAAACGGAATTACTTCATTATCAATTGTTTTCTCCCTTAATTTTCCAATCTGGGCCAGGATAACCCCGGTTATTACCACGGCCATGCCAACCAGTTTTGCAGCTGTAAACTCTTCATTCAGAACATAAAAAGAAAAGATGGCTGTGAATACCGGGATAAGGTTCGAATAGATGTTCGCCCGGCTGATGCCGATGTATCTGACAGAAGAGGTGTAAAGGATAAACGCCAGGGAAGAGGCAAAAATAACAAGGGCTGCCATTGAAGTGATCAACTGTTGATTGGGTTTAACCGTTAAAAATGTTTTCAAATCCATGAAAAGGAAAAGTGGCAGAAAAAAGATGGCGCCGATCAGGTTTTGATAACCGACTACAACGAAAGGATTATACTTCAGTGATAGTTTTTTTACCGAGATCCCATAACCCAGGGCAGAGAATACGGCAATAAACAGCAGCACCACTCCCAGCGGGGAAGCATTCAAACTCAGGTCTTTTTTCAATAGCATGATGATCACACCAATAAACGAGACTGTTATTCCAAGGAAATTGAACCATGTCAGTTTCTCCTTCAGGGTGAAATACGCAAAAAATGGAGTAAAAACAGGAATCATGGCAATGATCACCGAGGCGATGGTAGAGGATACTTCCAGAAGTCCGTAGCTTTCGCCCAGAAAATAGCAGAAAGGTGAAAAAAAGGCTGACACGATAAAAAGCCGGAGATCTTTCATTTTCAATCGTTCGGACCTGAAAAAAATATAACAGACCGACAACAGTATTGCTGAAGAGAAGAGCAAACGAAGAAAGATTGTGGTGACCGGGGAATAATACCGGAAAACAATTTTCGACCAGACGAAAGACATTCCCCAGAAAAACATGGCAAGAACGGAAATGATGGTGACCAGGGTACGATTGAGTTTTATTTCTTTCGCCATGTACTTAACTATTTCAGCTTCAGTTCTTCAATAATGCCATCTATACGTTGTTGCAGTTCCCTGTCGGTGATATTGAAAGCTTCTTTTGACGTCAGTGTGCCGACGACTCCGAAATAGTATTTTATTTTTGGTTCGGTACCGGAAGGGCGGACGGTAATTTTTGAGCCGTCATCCAGGAAAAACTGCAGGACATTGGAAGCAGGAAGTTCAATTTTTTCATTGACATTATTTACAAGGTCTTTGCTGATCTGGTATTTATAGTCTTTTATACAAACCACCTTCTTACCATATATAATAGAAGGGGGATGATTTCTGAATGAATCCATCAGCTGCTGAATTTCTTCTGCTCCTGATTTTCCTTTTTTAGTTACGGAGAGCAAGGTTTCCTTATAGAAGCCGAATTCAATATAAATCTCCATCAGCAATTCATAAAAGGTTTTTCCCTGGCTGTATGCCCAGGCTGCCGTTTCAGCGATCATGCAACAGGCAATGACCGCATCTTTATCTCTCACAAAATCCCCTACCAGCAATCCATAGCTTTCTTCACCGCCGCCGATAAATTTCATTTTACCTTCGAGAGAAAGGATAATTTCAGCAATATATTTAAATCCGGTTAATACATCGAAGGAGGAAACCCCGTATTTACCGGCAATTTTCTTTAATAATTCTGAGGTTACAATAGTTTTGGCGATAAATTGCTTTCCATTGATAAGGCCTTTTTCCTGCCACTTTATCAGGAGATAGTATATAAGCAGGGTAGCTGTCTGGTTTCCGTTGAGAAGGATATATTCTCCACCGGGGTTTCTCACACCTACACCTACCCTGTCGGCATCCGGGTCGGTAGCCAGGATCAGGTCGGCCTGTTTTTCGACAGCCAGTTTCAATGCCAAAGACATTGCTTCCCTTTCTTCAGGGTTTGGAGACTTTACAGTTGGAAAATTCCCGTCGGGTTGTCGTTGTTCTTCAACAACCATAACATTTCTGAAACCAAAAGCCTTTAATGATTCAGGGATAAGCCTGGTTCCTGCTCCATGCAAGGGACTGTAAACAATTTTCAACTGGTTGAATTTCTGAATGATTTCGGGTGATAATGAAAGGGAAACGAGTTTCTCGATATAAGCCTCATCGATTTCTTTTCCTATTGACCTGATTTTGTCAGGATTACCTGAAAAGTCCACTTCTGCCGGGCTCTGAATCTTTAGGACCTCTTTAATGACATTGGTATCATGAGGGGAAACCAGTTGTCCTCCGTCGTTCCAGTACACTTTGTACCCGTTGTATTCTTTCGGATTATGGGATGCTGTGATATTGACCCCCGACTGGCATCCCAGCTGGCGGATCGCAAAAGAAAGTTCGGGTGTAGGGCGAAGATCATCAAAAAGGTAGACTAAAAATCCGTTTGATGTAAACACATTGGCTGTCACCCCGGCGAACAGGCGGCTGTTGTTCCTGCTGTCGTGGGCAATAGCCACCTTTATTGCCTGACCCGGGAACATTTGTTTGATATAATTCGCCAGTCCCTGGGTAGCCATTCCCACCGTATATTTATTCATGCGGTTT
Source organism: Bacteroidota bacterium (assembly GCA_026391855.1). Lineage (GTDB taxonomy): Bacteria > Bacteroidota > Bacteroidia > Bacteroidales > CAIXZF01 > JAKLIX01. Next base: position 13,706 of record JAPLDE010000254.1, read on the forward strand.
GTACCGGCACCCATGATGCCCCTCAGGCCGCCGGTACCGAATTCCAAATCACGGTAAAAGGCATCGGTAAGTTCTTCATGATCTTTTTCAATCAGGTACTGGATCTGGGCCTTGGTTTCATCATCATAGGGTCCGTCGAGCCAGGTTTGCGCGCGTTGAAGAATAACAGGGTCAACCATCGGTAATAATTTTATCAATATTTTTGATAGCCGGATCTAATAAAAAACAAAATTAAGATTTGTTTGGAAGGAGCTGTTGTATGCAGGCATTCAGACTATCCCTCCAATATGGAATTTTTATTCCCAGTGATTTAATCCTTGATTTATTCAGGACACTATAATGCGGCCGGGCAGCCGGAAGCGGATAATCTTTGGTTTCTATCGCTTCAACCTTACATTCAATTCCTGCCAACTCCATGATAGCTATGGCAAAGTCGTACCAGCTGGCCACTCCCTCATTGGCATAATGGTATATTTCGGTTTGTTCCAGTTGCAGAAATTGAGGTAAAAGCGTCAGGATGGCCCCGGCAAGATCGCGGGCATATGTCGGAGATCCGATCTGGTCATAGACTACCCTGAGGTATTTTCTTTCCTCACCTGCTTTCAGCATGGTTTTGACGAAATTTTTACCAAAACTGCTGTAAAGCCAGGATGTACGGATGATCGCGCCCCGTTGTGCATTAAAAAGGATAGCATTTTCCCCGTCCAGTTTGGTCTTGGCATAAGTGCCCACGGGATTTGGATGGTCATTTTCGGCATAGGGTCTGAAACCTTTGCCGTCAAATACATAATCGGTTGATAAATGAATAAGCAGATAGCCCAGTTCCAACGACTTCACAGCCAGGTATTCAGGAACTTCTACATTAACCAGGGAGGCAATTTCATGTTCTTCCTCCGCCTTGTCAACTGCTGTATAGGCTGCACAATTAATGATCACGTCGAAAGCGTTCTCTTTCAGGAACTTGTCCATCCTGTCGAATTTAGTCAGATCCAGCTGATCGATATCCGTATAAACAAACTGATATTCAGGAAAATCGCCGGAGATAACACGGAGTTCATTCCCAAGTTGACCATTGGCACCCGTAACAAGTATTTTCTTCATCCAAATATTATTAATAACGGAAAAACTACAGTTCAATCCCGAAAACCTGACAAACCATCTCTTTTTCAACGTTTAATAACCAACTTTATCCGGACAACCTCAATTAATCTCAGGGTGTCTGAAAGTTAATTAAGCTGGTTTGTTCACTTTTTTTTCAAAGATAGAAATGATTCCGGTTCTGATAGTTTCATTTTTTGCATCCTCTGACTAAATTTTCAATACAGGTAATCGTAGTACCAAACGACTTCTATTATACAAATAGAAATACAATTATAAACTTTTAATCAAGACATAACTTGCTGATTATTAATGTACTATTTCAATATTAACAAATTACAAAAATTTAGGATTTTCAAAATTTTATAAGTACTTTTGGAGATTCTAATTTTGAAAAATAATTTTTAATCATTAACCATAAAAAAAAATCTATGAAAGCGAAAATTTCGACCATTGCTTTAGTCTTCTTAGCGATGTTATGGTTTTCACAAGCTTCTGTGGGACAAGTAATTACCACAGCGCCAAACATCTCTGCTTGTCCGGGAACCACAGTAAGTATTCCAATTACAGTTAGTAATTTTACAGGAGTTGCATCCATTTCACTCACCCTGAACATTAACCCGGCGGTGCTAACCTATACCGGTTACACCCTAAGCCCCCAGTTAACAGGCGGCTTCCCGGTCATTAACAGTCCGGCGCCCTTTACACAGGTCATTTTTGCCTGGTTTGCACTGAGTGCTGGCACCCTTGGGCCCAACGCCATATTAATGACCCTGAACTTTACCTATCTGGGCGGAAACTGTCCGCTTGTTTTTGATACAATTTCCAATGGTGCCTGTTTATATAGTGATATCGACAGCAATCCTCTGGCTGCAATTTGGTACAGTGGTTCTGTTACTCAGGCCGTTGCCCCTGCTTTCGTATCACAACCCACCGCTGCAACCGTTAATGAAGGCAGTGGCGCCATTTTTTCTGTAACCGCCAATAATGCCGGTACTTATCAATGGCAGGAAAGCACAAACGGATCGACCTGGAATAATATTAACAATGGTGGCATTTACTCAGGAGCTACAACCAATAGTCTCGACATTTCCACTACTACTATTTCGATGAATGGCTACCAATACCGTTGTGAGGCCAAAGAAACCACCTGTAACCAGATTTCCCATTCAGATCCTGCCACCCTTACAGTGAATCAGGTAACAGTAACCATTATCGCCCAGTTGGGTTCGGTTTCTTCCTGCCCTGCTAACCAGGTTACTATCCCTGTAACCGTTACCAATTGCAATAACATCGGCAGTTTCAGTTTTGAGGTTTATCCTCCTTCGTGTTTAACTTTTATCGGATTAACCAACCAGAATTCTGCCCTGAGCGGGACCGTTACTGCAAACCAGCAACCCAATTTCCTGGGTATCAACTGGATAGGATCAGCTTCTACCAATGTTGGCAATGGTGTTTTGTTCGATCTTCAGTTTGCATATACTTCAGGTAGCGGCGCTTTTACTTTCGATAATGGAGTCAGCAGATTCAGTGATATCAGCAATAATACCTTACCAGCCACTTTTGTGAACGGTACCGTTTCACCCCTGGCTACTACCCCGGTTATTGACCAGCAGCCTGCCGATCAGACAATTTCCGCCAATACAAATACAAATATCACTGTCGCTGCTACCGGTGCCAACACATACCTCTGGGAGGTAAGCACTGATGGCGGATCTACCTGGGCTGCTATTGTTGCCGGGGTAAATTATGGCGGCATTACTAGTTCCGATCTGCAGATCATTAATACGCCTGCTACCTTCGACGGATACAAATATCGTTGCATACTTACTGAGACAACCTGTAATCTTGCTGTTACATCAAATGCTGCGATGCTGACCGTTACTGCCTCATCCACAGACATTACCACTACCATCGGTTCGGTAACTATTTGTCCAAGCGCAGATAGCACCTTAATGGTTACTATTCCTGTTAATGTAATCAATTTTGTAGGCGTTGCTTCTGCCAACTTTAAATTTAATTATGATACAACAGCTTTAGTGTATGATACTGTTGCCAATCTTCAGGCCGAGTTAGACCCATACCAGGGAGGCTCCGGATTGTTTGTTGCCAATGCAACCGGCGGTCAGTTCGGGATGGCTTGGTTTTCTGTTACTCCTTCAACCTTTGGTAACGGAAAACTCTTTGATGTTCTCTTCCATTACATCAGCAACAATTCCCCCCTGGTATTTGACCCTTCTCCAGGGATCTGTAATTATACAGACCTGAATTTCAACGATCTTATCACTCACTGGGTGAATGGAAACGTTACGCTGCCCGGACCCGTTATTACCAGCATGCCAACCAGCCAGGTAGCCCTGCTGGGCAGCAATGCCACATTTACAGTGGCAGGAAATAATATTGATTCATACCAATGGCAGAAACTGGATGCCGGTATTTGGACTGATCTCGTCAACGGTACAGATTATAATGGTGTTACCACCGGGATTTTAACGGTGAACAATACTACTCTTGCCATGGATGGTTTTTTGTTCCGTTGTAAGGTTACCGGAAGCTGCGGACCTCAATATTCTTATGTTGTTGAGCTGATGGTTATTAACTCAACACCTGTAATGGCCACATTGCCTACCCTTACGCAATGCCAGGGTCCCATAATTATCCCTGTAACTGTTTCCAATTTTAATGATGTGGGTTCTTTCAGCGTGACCTTTAACACTGTTGGCAACGTATTGATTTACAATGGCTTCCAGGCCATTGATCCGGCCCTTACCGGCATGAGCATTACCCATACCGCCAACTCGGTTACCATGAGTTTCACCACTTCCACTCCGGTAACCATTGCCAATGGTACCATAGTGGAATTAAAATATGTTACCAACGCCGGTACTACTCCACTTGACTGGGAACCTGCCGCCGGAGTCAATTTCTTTAAATCTGTTTCAGGGACTACTCTTCCCTCAACCTTTAACTCAGGTTACGTAACCATTAATTCCTTCCCCGGACCTCCTGCTGCTATTCAGGGTGTCAACAATATCTGCCAGGGAGTTCTCTCTTCAACATTTACAACCACAGGTGCAGCCGGTTCCACATCATACGAATGGGTTATTATTCCTTCAATTGCCGGTACCATCGCCGGAGCAGGATTAACCGGAACGGTTACCTGGAATGTTACTTTCAGCGGTCTGGCCACTGTCACAGTGAAAGGACATAACGATTGCGGCGTTGGCCCGATCATGTCAAAAGCCGTTATGGTGACTGTGGTTCCTATCGTTTCTTTCCAACCTATTCCCAATGCCTGTACCAATGACACGGTTGTGCTGACTTCAGGTATGCCTACAGGCGGCACTTATACCGGCCCGGGTATTGTCAACAATTATTTCTATCCCGGAGTAACCGGTGTGGGTACCTTCACCATCACCTATGAATTCAGCAATGCCGGTTGTTCTGCCTCTGCTACCCAAACTGTTACTGTTCACCAGTCACCGGTTGTTACCTTTACCCTGCCCTTCAATTTAACTGTTGTACTACCTACCTACCCTGCCTTCTTACTGACAGGCGGATTACCGATAGGCGGAACATACAGCGGTACCGGGGTAAACAGCGCTACCGGTATTTTCAGTCCGATGGGAGCCGGAAACGGTATCAAGTTAATTACCTATACCTACACCACTATGGATGGCTGTACCGAATCAGCTACCCAAACCATTAATGTAGACCCGGTCTGGGGTATTGTTTCCAATGGGAATACCCTCAGTATCAATATCCAGCCAAACCCCACCAAGGGAATGGTGCAGATCAAGATCCAAAACATTACTGAAAGTGTCGACCTTGGCATCTTCAATGACTTAGGACAAAAAGTGTATGAAGAAAAAGTTGTCCCTCAAAACGGAATGTTCTTTAAAGAACTGAATCTCACCGATCAGCCCAGG
>JAPLDE010000254.1:18771-37413 GCA_026391855.1 Bacteroidota bacterium
GTTAACTAAAGATCTCTTCTCAAAAAAAAAGCCGTTCCCAACAAGGAACGGCTTTTTTTTATGAACCAAAGAGAAAGCAATCACTTTTTCGTTACACTCCCTGACCCGTTAATATGGGTGTTGATCTTAGGGTTGCCTTTATAGGTAATCAGGCCCGATCCGTTGATTTCCGCCTTTAGTGTTTCAATTGAAAAGATGTCAGCATTTCCTGATCCGTTGATAACGACCTCCGATTTAACACTGGGGAATTCTGATGCTTTAAAGAAACCCGATCCGTCGAGACGAAGGTAAGTTTTTTGAGTAGCCCCTGAAACGGTAATACCGCCTGAGCCTTTAATCCCGGCATACAGCAAGCTGGCGGTCGTTTGCAGATTGACCGTTCCGCTTCCGTTTACGATCAGTTCCAGTTCGCCTGCATTGAGCATATTCTTGCTTTCTATCGATCCGCTTCCTTCAATGGCCAGCTTTGTAAAAGAAGGCGCAGTGATATAGATGGTGATTCCTTTGTTGTCGCCTATACAGCGATCTGAAGCGATAACAAGCGACCCTCTTGACATACTTGTGTTTATCAGTGGCAGAAGATTAGGCTGGGCTTCAATACGGAAAGCATTTTTCAATCCTTCCTCAATGATCACTTTGGCAGGAATCTGAAGCTTCACGGCAGTATATGCTCCGGGGTCTCTCTCCTCTGAAGTGAGCTCACCCTTCCCGTCAATACATCTTTTACCGCAGGAAGTAAAAAATAAGGTAACAGCCATCAGGGTCAGGAGTCCTGACCGATGCACGATTTTGTTCATAAAGCATTAATATTAAGGTAAATACTATTTTTGTTCCAGGGAACGAATGAGATTGAGTGCACTACCGGCCTTAAACCATTCAATCTGAGCATGACTGTATGAATGCTTCACTTCAAATGATTCGGAAGAACCATCCATATGATGAAGGACTACCGACAGCAAGGAACCCGGTGCCAGGTTTTCCAATCCAACTATGTCCAGCTTGTCATCCTCTTTTATCTTCTCATAATCAGCCTTATCCGCAAAGGTAAGGGCAAGCATTCCTTGTTTTTTCAGGTTGGTTTCATGAATTCTGGCAAAAGACTTCACCAACACCACCCTGACACCCAGGTGACGGGGTTCCATAGCGGCATGTTCTCTTGAAGACCCTTCTCCATAGTTCTCATCTCCAATAACTATAGATTGGAATCCTGCTTTCTTATACTCGCGGGCCACCGCAGGAACTGCTGCGTAATCGCCTGATAAACTGTTTTTTACGAGATTGGTAGAATCATTAAAGACATTAACGGCACCAATGAGCATATTATTCGAGATATTGTCGAGATGACCCCTGAACCTGAGCCAGGGACCTGCCATGGAAATATGGTCGGTCGTACATTTTCCCTTTACCTTGATGAGTAATTTCAGGTCTTTCAGTTCTTTTCTGTTCCAGGGATCAAAGGGCGACAGCAGTTGAAGTCTTTCGGAATCCGGGTTCACTATTATTTCAGCATTTTCGCTGTCGCCTGAGGGGGCAAGGTAACCCATATCCCTTACTTCAAACCCGTCGGGAGGCAATTCCAGTCCACGGGGCGGGTCAAGAAAAATCTCTTTCCCGTCATTAGTGGTGAGGGTATCGGTCATAGGGTTGAAATCAAGCTTCCCGGCCAGGACAAAGGCCGTTACGATTTCAGGTGAAGCTACAAAGCTGTGGGTGTTTGGATTGCCGTCATTTCTTTTTGAAAAATTCCTGTTAAAGGAGGTGATGATTGAATTTTTACGATTGGGATCATCGGAATGTCTTTTCCATTGCCCTATACACGGTCCGCAGGCATTGGCCATGACTTGTCCGCCAATGGCAAGGAAATCGTCGAGAATCCCATCTCTGAGGGAGGTAAAATGAATTAATTCGGACCCGGGAGTGATGATGAATTCCGATCTGACCTTCAGGTTTTTGTTACTGGCTTGCCGGGCGACAGAGGCGGCCCGGGTGAGGTCTTCATAGGAAGAATTGGTACAGGAACCGATCAGTCCGACTTCCATCTCAAGCGGGTAATTCTTTTCTCTTACTTCATTCACGAATTCAGAGAGCGGGAAAGCCGCATCCGGTGTAAAGGGACCATTGATATAAGGTTCAAGGGAAGAGAGGTCTATCTCAATAAGCTGATCGTAAAAAGCAGCCGGATTGGCATATACTTCCGGGTCTGACCTTAGGTATGCCCTGATATTTTCGGCAAGTCCGGCGATTTCCTTACGACCCGTTGCTTCAAGATATATCTTCATTTTTTCATCATAGCCAAAAAGCGAAGTGGTTGCACCCACTTCGGCACCCATATTGCAAATAGTGCCTTTTCCGGTGGCAGAAAGGCTGTCGGCCCCTTCTCCGAAATATTCAATGATACAGCCTGTACCTCCTTTCACGGTAAGGATACCGGCAGCTTTAAGGATAATATCTTTGGCAGAGGCCCATCCATTGAGCCTGCCTGTCAGCCTGATGCCGATCAGCTTAGGCATCTTCAATTCCCAGGGCATCCCGGCCATAACATCCACTGCATCAGCTCCCCCGACACCAATGGCAATCATTCCCAATCCTCCGGCATTAACGGTATGAGAATCTGTCCCTATCATCATGCCACCGGGGAAAGCATAATTTTCAAGGATGACCTGGTGGATGATCCCGGCGCCCGGCTTCCAGAAACCTATACCATATTTATTAGCTACCGATTCCAGAAAATAGTACACTTCGCGGTTTTGTTCCAGTGCCATCGCCAGGTCCTGCGTTGCACCTGCGCTGGCCTGGATCAGGTGATCGCAATGAACGGTAGAAGGAACGGCAGTCCTCTTTTTCCCGGCAATCATAAATTGAAGTAAAGCCATCTGGGCAGTTGCATCCTGCATGGCAACCCGGTCAGGAGTAAAATTGACGTAATCACCCCCCCTGCTGTAATTTTGTAATGCTTCCCCCTGAAACAGGTGCCCGTATAATATTTTTTCACTCAGGGTCAGCGGTCTTCCTAATAAGGCCCTGGCCTGGTTGATGCGTTCGGGAAATTCCGAATATACTTTCTTGATTAATTCCAGATCAAATAACATAATTTATTGTTTTACAATTATCTATACACTTTTATCTCCGATAAAATATTGGTCTTTATCAGCAAAAAGGATATTAAACGAGGTAAGACTCCCATAACATCTTGTAATATATTGCTGAATATTGATCTTTTCGTCCTCCGGCAGATCACTCGCATTGACCCTTTGCTCCAGGGTTCTGAGCCTGTCGCGGATCATAACGATTTTATGGAATAAGGCATCAATTGGAAGATCTTTTCCGGAAAGCGCTTTGTCACCGGGTTCTATAATGATCCTTCCCCCCAGCCATTTCTTTGCTATAGGTGCAGTTTCCTGGATGTCGGTCAGGTTCCTGATCAACCGCAGGAAAGTCCTTTCAACTTTGTCGTAGCTGACCAGATCCTTTTCTTCTTCGGTAGCCTCAATCACTTCCAATCCGTTGTATGTTTTCATGATCACTTTTGCTCCATGGTCGATAAAAGTGATCTCATAAGCGTCACTTCTCACCTGGATAACCACACCAGGGCCAAATTCGGGATGCTTTACCCTTGATCCGATTCCTAAAAAATAATCCATAAGTACAACCTATTTATGATTTAACTGTCAATTAATTGCTGATGAAGATTCACAATTTCCGGCAAAAGAAGTACTTTTTCTTCATTATCAATAACAAAATCCGCCAACTTTAGTTTATCTCCATCAGGCCATTGATATTGAATTCTTTGTCTGACCGTGATCTCAGAGACGTTATCCCTTTCCATTACCCGTTTAATGCGTAGTGTCTCAGGAGCGGTTACCATGATAACTTTGTCAAAATAACGGTAAAAACCGCTTTCATACAAAATGGCCGCTTCATGAATAATATAAGGTGCCGAATGAAACAGGGAAGTCCAGCAAAAGAAATCTCCCTTAACCAGGGGATGGATCAATTGGTTCAGCTTTTCGAGTTTGATGTTATCTGGAAAAACGATGGCTGCCAGTAACCTGCGGTCGATTTCTCCTTCGCTGTTTATCACCTTGTCTCCGAATTCCTTCCTGATCCTCCCGATGACATAAGGATAAGCCAGCATTCTTTTGGCCTGAAGATCAGCATTATACACTGGAACCCCCAGGTTTCTGAATACCGCTGACACCAGCGTTTTACCGCTTCCGATGGATCCGGTCAGACCAATTTTCAACATCAGTTATTTATTACTATCCTTTTCAGGTACAAAATACACGCTGACCTTTCCATGGGAATATTTCACACCATGCATGGCAGGCCGTTCCAGGTCGAGCCTCCAGGTTTTATCTCCGGATGGCTTGTTGATCTGCAACTCCCTTGCAGTGGCAAATGCCACTTTACTGAGGTACAGGGAGGGTCCGGTAACAATAACACTGTCAGGATCGATCATCAGTTTCCACTGCTTAGGGTCATCCTTTCGGCGGACCGAAATATTAACCTTCACCGGGATCTTCTTAAAGGAGATATAGTCGAAGCCAAGCCTCATCGTATCGGGGTGAATCCTGTTAATATTTCCTGTCAGCGGCAGCTCTCTGGTAAAAAACGGCAACAGCGGAGCTGTAGGTATTTCAATATAATAGCAACTGTCTCTCCACGCCGTTTCATATTTTCTCAGGTCGACCGGAATCGTTATTTTCTTTGTAAAATATAATATGGTAAGCAGTTCAAACCCCTGGGATTCAACTTCGATATTCACAATAGAATCCACGGGTCGCAACAGTGACTTTCCTGAGGGGTAGTGGTGATATTTGATGATCACGGGAATATCGGCTGTAAAGTTCCCCAGGAGTTTAATAAAAAGCCAAAGGGAAACCGAGATCAGCAGGCAAAGGAGGAAAGCAAATGTTGAACGGGGAAGAGAAACGGTCAGGTTGAATCCCTTCATTGGCTGCGTTATGATTTCTTCTCGATGGTTTCTCCGGCTCCTGTAGCGACAGCTGATTTTTCAATCCTGATCCAAACTTCGTTAGCGACTTCAATCGAAAACGTAGTTTCCTGAACTTCAACGATTTTACCATGAATTCCACCAATCGTTACGATTTTATCACCTTTTTTCAGTGATTCCCTGAATTTTTTAGCGTCTTTGGTTTTCTTCACCTGTGGTCTGATAAAGAAGAAATAAAAAACGACAATGATCAGAAGTAATGGTAAAAATGAGATCAGGGTACTTCCCTTGCCACCATTCTGGGCTGGAGGAGCCATCAAAAGCATGAACAATAACTGGTTTAACATAATCATTTTTTTACGGTTAATTGCAATTAATTATATTTATCATATTGATTATCAATTCGTTTCTTCCGGCAACCTGACTTCACATTTTATTCTCAACACCTTGGTATTGGGCTGGGTATTAGCCATAACTGTTACAGTCTTATGCTGGAAACTTCTCTTTCCTTCGCTTTTAAAAGTAACCTGCACCAACCCGTCTTTTCCGGACTTGACCGGGTCCTTGGGATAATCGGTCACTGTGCATCCACAGGTACTTGACACACTGGATATTACGAGATCAGATCCTCCGGTATTTTTAAACTTAAAACTATATGACACCACCTCTCCCTGTATCAGTTTCCCAAAATCATGTTCGTCGGTTTCAAAAGTCATAACAGGCATATGGCCAGGATTGGCAGGGCTGTCGGCAGAGGCAGGATTATCGATGATTCCGGGGGAAAGTTCTTTACCCGAAGAATTACCCGGACGACATCCAATAAAAAAGAAAACCAAAATACTACACAACAGGGCCAGAAACAAAACCAGAGAAAATTTCTTCATGGTAACTTACTGTTATTTAGCAATTTTCATAATTAAAACTCCAAACTTCAAACTCCTAACTCCAAACTTTTTACTCCATAAGTCCCCTGCCCCTCTTTATCACTTTTTTTTCCGCTTGTAACTGGACAAGGAGCTTATCCAGAATTCCATTGATAAACTGATTGCTTTTTGGCGTACTGAAACTCTTTGAAATATCAATATATTCGTTCATTGTCACTTTCACCGGTATACTCGAAAATTCACTAAACTCACACAACGCCATTTTCAGCAACAGGTTATCCATGGTAGCAATTCGTTCCAATTCCCAGTTTTCCAGACAGGCTTTTATAAGTACCTCATATTCATCGCTATGCACAATGCATTTCCTGAACAGTAACTTCATAAAATCCAGGTCTTCCCTTTCTCCTTCCTCACCATCTTTAAACAATGAGGGCAGGCGTTGAATATCGAAATTATTCTCCTGGTAATACTTAATGGTTTTATAAAGCAGAAAAACAGACAGATCATAATCGGCTCCCCAGAAAATGTTTTTATCCTCAAAAAAATCTTCCAGCGATTCGTTCCCTTCAATGATCTGTTTAACAATTTTTGCAACAAATGCTGCATCCATCTGCCGGTCTTCTCCGCCTGATTCCATATATTGCTGATAATCAGGATTCTCCTTTATCATGAAAAAGTGCCGTTTCACCAACTCCTGTTCCAGAAACCAGTTAATTTTATATTTCTCTACATTTTTGCGGAAGCTGACACTCGTGCTCAGATCGGTTAGGAAGAGATTGTCGGTGAAGCGGGTATTAGGGTTGAGCTCATCGGAAGTAGGAAAAAACTTCAATTTGGCTTCCTCCTGCCGTAGTTTTGCGAATTCCTGGATCTCAACCAGAAAGGATAACTGGTTGATATAAAGCTCGTGTAATTTTTCAATGCTGGTCATTAACAACTTTTCCCCAAGGACAATATTATCATTTTCAGAAAGGAAGAAGGCATATAATGCCTGCAATGTCTTGATCCTTAGGTGCCTTCTACTTAGCATGAGGTTGTTTCAATGAACTTATACCGACTTTTTTTGAGTGTGCAAAATTACGCAAATTAACAATACCGGCAAATCTTTCGCAAACTATTAAAAATCAACTATTTTAATTTTTTTTCGAAAACTGCAGGCAGATGCGATTAATTTATATTTTTGCGTTACCAACACAGACATCAATAAGGATCAATTAAGATGGAAGAGTTCGACAACAATGGCAGAAAAGAAGAGATTTTTTCCAAGGCAGTCAGGGCAGGAAAACGGACCTATTTTTTTGATGTAAAAGCTACACGAAGTGATGAGTATTATCTTACGATCACGGAAAGTAAGCGCAGGTTCAGCAATGAGCAGGGAAAGTTTTTTTACGAAAAACATAAGATTTTTCTTTACAAGGAAGACTTCCAGAAGTTCAGTAACGGCCTGAATGACGTCATAGAATTTATTGAAACAGGGAAAATACCTGTCAGTACGGAGGATGACCTGAGTCTTGCCACAGAGCATTCTGATGTCGACTTTGATGATTTCGACAAAGATACCGGGCATTAGTATCTGCGTTTTATTTTGTGGTTAAAGAGCTGCCAATCAGACAGTTTCTCATAATTCAGCAACCTGATAATAGTTATATAGAATTCGGTTAAACGGTACTGGCTAACAGCCCCGTTTTTATTATTTTTACAGCAGATCATTCCCATGGGAAAAGTTATTGCCATAGCAAATCAAAAAGGAGGTGTCGGTAAAACCACCACTGCCATCAACCTCAGTGCAAGTCTGGCGGTATTGGAATACAAGACACTGCTGATCGATGCGGATCCTCAGGCCAATGCCACTTCCGGCATAGGCCTTGACCCAAAAAACATTAAGACCAGTATTTACGAGTGTATTATCGATGACGTTGATCCGAACAACATCATTTTCCAGACCTCGACCCCTAACCTTGACATCCTTCCGGCCCATATCGACCTGGTAGGAGCTGAAATAGAGATCATTGGCCTTCCAAACAGGGAGAAACTGATGAAAAAAGTCATTAGCAAGGTGACCGATAAGTATGACTTTATCCTGATCGACTGTTCACCCTCCCTTGGTTTGATCACTGTCAACGCACTTACCGCAGCCGATTCGGTGATCATTCCGGTCCAGTGCGAGTATTTTGCTTTGGAAGGACTTGGGAAACTGCTCAACACCATCCGCATTGTTCAAACCCATCTCAACAAGGAACTCCAGGTTGAAGGAATACTGCTGACCATGTATGACAATAGGCTCAGATTGGCCAAACAGGTGATGGATGATGTAAGAACTCATTTCGAAGAGCTTGTTTTTGATACCGTAATTCATAGAAACATAAAACTTGGTGAAGCCCCGAGTTTTGGTGAAACCATCATGATGTATGATGTTCAGAGCAAAGGAGCCACCAACTACCTGAACCTGGCCAGGGAGATACTGCAAAAAAACGAACTGACCAGGATCAACCACCAGGATAAACAAATACCCATTGACGATGAACGCTAAGAAAAGGACCGGATTGGGCAGAGGATTAAGCGCTCTGCTGGAAGGTGCAGACGATGAAGTGACCACAAATGCAGTGTTTAGCGATAAAAGCATTGGCTGGTCCCAGGGAAATATCCCGCTGGAAGATATCGGGTCGAACCCCTTCCAGCCCCGGACCGACTTTGAAGAGCAGGCTTTGATGGAACTGGCCGACTCTATTCGTGAACAGGGCATTATTCAACCTATTACGGTTAGGAAAACAGGGGAAAACAAATACCAGCTCATTTCCGGAGAAAGAAGGTTGCGCGCTGCCTCTGCCGCAGGTCTTACCTCTATTCCTGCATTTATCAGGGTTGCCGATGATAACCAGATGCTTGAGCTTGCCCTGGTTGAGAACATCCAGCGTAAAGACCTGAATGCCATCGAAGTGGCCATCAGTTTCCAGCGTCTGATTGAAGAACTGGAGTATTCACAGGATACCCTGGCTGAAAAAGTTGGAAAGAACCGGTCAACCATAACCAATTTTCTCCGCCTGCTGAAATTGCCTCCCGATATCCAGATTGCCCTCCGTGATAACCTGATCTCAATGGGGCATGCCAGGGCATTGATCAACCTGGAAGATGAAGAAACCCAGCTGGCCATCCTTAAAAATATCCTCTCTAAACAACTGTCGGTCAGAGAAGTAGAGAAAATAGTACAGGATATCAACAAACCGGCTGCCCCCGTTAAGAAAAGCACCTCGCCCCTGCCTGAAAACCTGGCCGCTGCTAAAAACCGGCTCGAGAAAAAACTGGGAGGAAAAATTTTGGTGAAACGAAACAGCAAGGGAAAAGGAAATATCGTCCTTCCTTTTAACAGCGATACACAACTGGAGGATATCCTTCAATCCCTTGTCTGATCAGATGCTTGCCAAAATATAACAAAAAATGAGGAGCCTGGCTGCCCGACAATCCGGATTACTCTTTCTGATCATGCTGATTTTCAGCCTCTCCGGAAATGCCCAGGTGAAAAAAAAACACTCCCCTAATAAAGCAGCCCTGTACTCGGCTGTCATACCCGGCTTAGGTCAGGTTTACAACAGGAAATACTGGAAGACTCCGGTCATTTATGTCGGCTTTGGTACATTTTATTATTTTATTCACGCTAATAATGTTGAGTATCAAAAGTTTAAAGATGCTTACGATTTTGTAGCCGGAGGCCGCACCGATCAATCCAAACATAATTCGTATGCAGATAAATATGCAGAAAGTTCACTGCTTGACGGGAGAAATTACTACCGGAGAAACCGCGACTTCAGCATCATCCTTGCCTCTGCCTGGTATTTGCTCAACGTGGTTGACGCTGCAGTGGATGCCTACCTCTTTGATTATGATGTGGGTGACGACCTGACGATTAAACTGAGACCTTATTCCGTACCTTGCGGATATTCTCCCGGTTTGGTCACCGGCCTTTCAATAACTCTTGATTTCAACCATACAGGCAAAACCAAATAATTGATCTTCAAATAAATAAAAGTATGACGCCCTTAAATATTGCACTGATCGGATATGGGAAAATGGGAAAAGAGATTGAAAAGGTCGCCATGGAAAGGGGACACCAGGTGGTCCTTACCATTGATTCTGAAAAAGAATGGAACTTGAAGTCTGAGATCTTTCCAAGGGTAGATATTGCCCTTGAGTTCAGCATCCCTGACCAGGCTGCTGCCAATATCAGGAGGTGCTTTGCTGCTGATGTTCCGGTAGTTACAGGGACTACAGGCTGGCTCGATGCCTTTGAGGAGATCAGGACAGCTTGTGTGAAAGAAGGTAAGAGTCTTTTTTACGCCTCAAATTTCAGCCTCAGTGTGAACATTTTCTTTGAGATCAACAAACGCCTGGCAAGAATGATGAACCCATACCATGAATATGATGTGAACATCGAGGAAATCCACCACATTCATAAGCTTGATGCCCCCAGCGGAACAGCCATTGCCCTGGCCAACGATATCATCAGCAATATGGAGAGAAAAGAAAAATGGAAACCCTCACTGGTAAAAAGCAACGAAGAAATCGGGATAAAATCTGTAAGACAGGAAAATGTTACCGGTACACATATCGTTACTTATGAATCGCCGATGGATGCTATCATGATCCAGCACACGGCTAAAAACAGAAGAGGTTTTGCATTGGGAGCTGTAATTGCTGCAGAATTTCTATTCAATAAAAAAGGCGTTTATACAATGTCCGATCTTTTATCTTTCGATTAATTACTGAATATCAACATTTTATATATTAAAGAATTATTTTTATGAACGTTTACCTGATCCTCTCCATCTTATTTTTTCTGTGTAGTCTGGCCGGATTGTACCGACTTTTTGAAAAGGCCGGCCAACCCGGCTGGAAAGTGCTTATCCCTTTCTATAACCTGTATATATGGCTGAAAATCATCAAAAAACCCCTTTGGTGGTATATTTTCCTGCTGACGCCATTTATTGGTGTATTCGTGCTTATGTTAATGGTGGTGGAACTGTTAAAATGTTTCAGTAAGAATGGATTGCTGGAACAGGCCGTTGGTGTGCTTTTCCCTTTTATATATCTTCCCTGGCTCGGATGGACACCAAAAGTCGTGTATGTTCACCCCGATAAACGCCCGGTGATCAGGAAGTCAGCTGCAAGGGAATGGGCCGATGCCATCATATTTGCCGTGATCGCTGCAACCATCATCAGGACCTTCATGATTGAAGCCTATACTATTCCCACCTCTTCGATGGAAAAATCCCTGCTGGTCGGCGACTTCCTCTTTGTGAGCAAAATGACATACGGGCCAAAGATACCCCAGACACCCCTGGCTTTTCCTTTCGCCCACCATACCCTTCCATTGACTAAAAGCACCAAATCATATCTGGAGTGGATCTCGCTTCCGTTTTACCGTTTCCCCGGCTTTACCACCATTAAGAATAATGATGTAGTGGTTTTCAATTACCCCAGCGGAGATACCGTAGTGGTTGAAAGACAAAATGAAGATTATTACCAGATCGTGAGGGATGCCGAAAACGAACTGAGATCATATTTCAAAGATCAGTATGTCCCCGGAATGGGAAGAGAAGCCGTTTGGAAAAACTATCATGTGATCTCACGTCCTCCGGATAAAAGGGAAAATTATATCAAACGATGTGTTGCTATTGCCGGTGATAAAATAGAGATCATCGACCGCCAGCTTTTTGTAAATGGTAAAAAAGCCGATAACCCTGAAAATTCACAGTACAACTACGATGTTTATACTGATGGTACCTCACTGAATCCCAAGGCATTGGAAAAGATGGACATCAGTGAAGGCGGACAGCTGGAAAACGGCTTATATGTTTTTCCCCTGTCAGAATCAAAGGCACAGGAGATGAGAACCTGGGCCAATGTGAAAAAAGTGGAAGTGAGGAACAGACCGAAAGGAGAACTGAATCCGGTGATCTTCCCTCATGATACAGCCAATTTCAGGTGGAATGAAGATAACTTCGGACCGCTGGTCATTCCCAAAGCCGGTACAACGGTTGCCCTGACCATGAACAATATAGCCATTTATAAAAGGGTCATCGGTGTTTATGAATACAATACACTGAAGATCGAAAACGGTAAGATCTACATAAACGGCAGGGAAGCCACTTCTTATACCTTTAAGCAGGACTACTACTGGATGATGGGCGATAACCGCCACAATTCAGCTGATTCCCGCTTCTGGGGCTTTGTTCCTTCGGATCACATCGTTGGAAGCGCAGTATTCGTCTGGCTGTCAGTCGACAAGAACAAATCACTGGCAGACAAGCTCCGCTGGAACAAGATGTTCAGGGTTATCCGTTAATGACTCAGGTGGTTTCCTGACTCATAACCATTGACAAACTCGAAGAAACCGGTGTCTTTATTCTTTTTCCAGATACAGGCAACGGTATAGACCTTTTGCATATTCCATTGGGAATCAATAGCAATGGAATAGTTTTTTGTAATGGTAGCATCTTTTTCAACGCTGGTGGTTACGATTTGCTCACCATAAGCAAAGGATGGCGTATTAGCCGAACGCAGAACCAGGTCATGCATATAAGTCGGATCGCTGGTACCCACCTGGAAATATGGATCACCGGAACCGCCGGAATAACCGTCGATGCCATACTCCATCACGTAAACACTGAGAAAATAATCCCCGTCCAGGGCTTTAAAAAACTCAGTAACGGCTTTCACCTTCAGGCTATCCCCAACAACCTGACTTGACAGTACAACACCTGCTTCCGGGGTCTTGGCTTTGAGTGCGGTAAGGTCGCCGGAGCTTCCGTCATCAATATCACCGATCCAGAAATGCGGAATACCGCCACCATCGGGCCTGCAGGAATTAAAACTATTATATAAACCGGCATTATTCATCGGATCACCATTGGCTGCATGAGCGGCGATGGCAACAACATTACCCGTTTTATACAATTCATGCATTTTAACAGCCCCGTTGGTTCCTCCGCAATAGACACACCAGGCTGCAGTATACTCGATGATAAAGCCGTACTGCTTCTTCTCAATTTTCAGGCATGATCCGTCATCAATATTAGCATCTTTATTGTAATTCAAGGAGTTAGGGTCTGTACATCCGAGAGTGTCCGTTTCAACTTTGTGTTCTGAACAGGCAGCCAGAAAAAGACCTAACAATAAAAACAATCCGATTTTACTTTTCATAGATTTATGATTTGTTATAACACAATGAATATTTAGTATTTACGCTAATCTATACAAAGATATATAGCTTTTCGAAAAAACTACCGGGTTGGCACTTAATTTTTACTTTTGTGTACGAAATAAATGATACCAAACCTGAAAAAGAAAAATCCCACCACAGCACCCAAAGAGAAGAAAGTGAAAAAATCTTCTCCCTCTTCCAAAGGGAAAAACAAAAGGAACTATTCCCGGCAATTCGGCATTATAGCCGGTATATTGCTCATGCTGGTCTCGGTCTTTCTGCTGCTTTCCTTCATTTCATACTGTGCCGGTGCCTGGAAAAGTGATGACATCTTCAGGGACCCGAATATTGGGATAAGGGATGTCCTTTTCAACAACAGCCTCGTGATCCAGAACTATATGGGCCGTATCGGAGCTGCTTTGGCCTTTATCTTTATCAAAAGATGGTTCGGACTGGGTTCGTTTCTTTTTGTCCTCGTTTTCTTTGTTGCAGGTTTCCGGTTAACCTTTAAAAGAAGGCTGCTACCTTTCGGCAAAACCTTTTTTATCTCCATTATTCTAATTGCTATCACTTCTGTATCAGCAGGTTATATTACCAGCAACACCGATTATTCCTTTTTTGGAGGCCTGTTCGGGCTGTTGGCCAACAACTGGCTGGAAGGACTGCTGGGCCGACTGGGTGCCGGGTTATTACTGGGTTTCCTGGTCTTCAGCCTGCTGATCTTATTATTGAATATAACGTTTTCAAGGAAGAAAAAAGTTGAACTGCCAGAACCAGTCCCGGATGTCATCCCTCCTTTGGAAACCTCCGGAGAACCCGTGGTTGAAAAACCGGAAGCAACCAGTGTATTCGAGTTTGAAATGAAGAATGAAGAAGAGCCTGTGCGGGAAGAACAAAAAAAAGAGGCTCCGGTCGCTGGGAAAAAAGGTAAAACAGATGAAAAAGAGGGATTTTTTACCGTAGAAACGAAGAAAGAAACGGAAGAAACGGAGCAAGATGATGAAGAAGAAGCTGATAATGAGTATGGTAGCCTAAAAACCCTCTATGATCCTACCAAAGAACTTTCCAACTACAAGCTTCCTCCGCTTGATCTCCTGCTGAATTACGGCAGCAATGCCGTGTCGGTGAATAAAGAGGAACTGGAAGAAAATAAGAACAAGATCGTTAAAACCCTGAACAATTACTCCATCTCCATCGATAAGATCATTGCTACCATCGGGCCAACAGTCACCCTGTATGAGATTGTTCCTGCACCAGGCATCAGGATCTCCAAGATAAAGAACCTGGAGGACGACATTGCCCTGAGCCTTTCGGCTTACGGGATAAGGATCATTGCTCCCATCCCCGGAAAAGGGACCATCGGCATTGAGGTACCCAACCAAAACCCTGAAATAGTGGCCATGCGGTCGGTACTCTCTTCCGACAAGTTCCAGAACTCGAAGTATGAACTGCCGATAGCACTGGGGAAAACCATCTCCAACGAAACTTTTGTAGCCGACCTGACGAAATTCCCACATCTGTTGATGGCCGGGGCCACCGGGCAGGGAAAATCGGTCGGCCTCAACGCCATCATTACTTCCATCCTCTACCGGAAACACCCCTCTGAAGTGAAGTTTGTGATGGTAGACCCTAAAAAAGTGGAACTTTCGCTCTTTGCCAAGATCGAGAACCACTACCTGGCCAAACTGCCCGATTTTGATGAAGCCATTATCACCGATACCCGTAAAGTGGTCAGGGTGCTGAACTCGATGATGATTGAGATGGACAACCGCTATAACCTGCTGAAAGACGCCCAGGTCAGGAATATTAAAGAATATAACACAAAATTCATTGCCCGGAAACTCAATCCTGAGAAAGGACATCAGTTTCTTCCCTATATCGTCCTGGTGGTTGATGAATTTGCCGATCTGATCATGACTGCCGGGAAAGAGATTGAAACACCGCTGACCCGTCTGGCACAGCTTTCCAGGGCTATTGGCATCCATCTTATCATTGCCACGCAAAGGCCGTCAGTCAATATCATTACTGGGACAATCAAGGCAAATTTCCCTGCACGTGTAGCCTTCAGGGTGATCTCCAAGATCGACTCCAGGACCATACTCGATTCCGGTGGTGCCGATCAGCTGGTAGGCCGGGGAGATATGCTGCTTTCGATGGGAAGCGATATGATCCGCCTGCAATGCGCCTTTATTGATACGGGCGAGATCGATACTATCACAGAATTTATAGGTTCCCAGCATGGATTTCCGCATCCTTTCCATCTTCCGGAGTATTATGAAGAAGGAGAAGGCAACGGCAAGGAAATGGATATGGAAGACAGGGACGATATGTTTGAGGAAGCGGCACGGTTGATCGTTCAGTATCAGCAGGGTTCCACTTCCCTGATACAACGGAAAATGAAACTGGGCTATAACCGGGCAGGCCGTATAATGGACCAGCTGGAGGCTGCCGGTATTGTCGGTCCTCCCGATGGATCAAAACCCCGGGAAGTAAAAATCAGGGATATGCACACCCTGGAACAATTTTTGAAAGACGGATTCTTATAAACACAACACTATGAAAACCAAGATGCTGACCTTGCTGGTAATACTACCCGCACTGCTTTTTGCCCAGGGTACTAACCCCAGGACCAAACCCTTACAGGAACAGGTAAGTGATCCTAAAGCCAAAGCCATACTTGATGAGGTGATCAAAAAATCAAAAACCTATGAGACCATCAAAGCTGATTTTTCCTATAAACTTGATAACAAGAAGAATAAAGTGAACGACAGCTATACCGGTAATGTAATCATCAAGGGTGAAAAATACCGTCTCAATGTCGCCGGACAAACCGTTATCTTCAACAACAACACAACCTGGACCTTCATCAAAAGCGCCAACGAAGTGCAGATCAATTCGGTAGAAGAAAATGAGGATGCGGTAACCCCTACTAAGATCTTCGACGGGACCTACCTGAACAACTTCAACCCAAAGCTGATCAATGAAATCACCCGGGAAGGAAAAACCCTGGTGGTGATAGACCTGACTCCCAGAAAAACAAAATCATATTTCAAGGTGAGGGTTGAGATCGATAAAGTCAATAAGCAGATCGTCACCTTTGCCGTTTACGACAAGAACGGCAGCACCTATTCATACAGCATCAGTAAGTTCCAGACAAACATCAAGGTCGCCGACTCTGAATTCGTGTTTAAAGCTGCTGATTTCCCTGGTGCTGAGATCAACGACATGCGCTAGATGACCGGGATAAAGACGATTATCTGGGATTGGAACGGGACGTTGCTTGACGACATGGACATCTGTGTCGATTCCATCAACGTATTGCTTGAAAAAAGAGGCCTTCCGCTGATGGACCTCGTTACATACCGCAGGCTGTTCACATTCCCGGTGATTGAGTATTACGAGACCATAGGGTTTGACTTTAATGCTGAACCTTACGATAAGGTCGCCTTTGAATTTATCGATATCTACCTCGAACGGTTAAAGGAAGCCGACTTGTTCGGCGATGTAAAGCCGACCCTTGATTTTTTTAAAAAGAAGCAGATCAAACAAGCCGTCCTGTCGGCTATGGAACATGAAAACCTTCTGAAATCGATCAGTTCAAAGGGAATAGAAGGCTATTTCTCAGTCATACAGGGCACCGAAGATCATTTTGCACACGGAAAGGTATACCAGGCGGAGAAAATCATGAAAACCCTCGGAGTAAACCCTCAGCAAACGCTGTTTGTGGGAGATACGCTCCATGACCAGGAGGTGGCCCGGGTTACAGGATGTCATTGTATACTGACTTCGGCCGGCCACCAGTCGGAAGAAAGGCTTAATTCGGGTGGTTGCCGGGTAATAAACGGTATCGGGGAACTGACTGCTCTATTTAACAGAATCTGATTGCTGTTCCTGCTGCTTGTATTGCAGATCAAGATACTCTTCCTTGACTTTGTCACCATTACGATAGGTTTCCTTCTTCAGTATTTTCCCGTTCTCATCATACAGTACCCATACTCCTTCCTTCAGGGACTGCTTATAAACTCCGGCCATCCTGATCCTTCCGTTGTCATGAAAGGTTTGCATCATGCCATCCAGCTTTCCGTTAACATAAACAGCCTTCATCCTTTGCTGGCCTGACTCAAAATACTGTATCCAGGTCCCATGTTTCACTCCGTCGGCAAAGGTGATCTCCTCGTCAGGTTTGCCATTAGTATAGTAAGTGGTTGATAATCCATTCTTTTGGCCGTCCTTGTATCCTATCATCGAACTGAGCATTCCGTTTTCGCTGTAATATCTCCAGATACTGTCCTTTTGCTCATTCACATACTTCCCTTCAGCCATTTTACGGTTGCCCGGATAAAAGGAAATGGTACGCCCTACCCTGCCGGAATCAGAAAAAATGGTAATGGCCTTTACCTGGCCGTCGGGCGAAAAATACCTGAACTCACCGATGGGTTTGTCGTTGATAAAAGTGCCCTGGTATTTCAACACTCCCTTATCATATTTTTTTCCAAATCCCTGTTTGCGACCCCGGTTGTCGGTCTGAAAACCATCTGTCCCAAACTGGGCCGGGCAATCGTATGAAATGATCCCAATGGAAAGGAAGACCAGGATTGAAGATAGCCATTTGATAATTAACAGGTTAACTTTCTTAAGCATGAAAAAATCTTTTTCGGTGAGAACTGTTTTACCGTACTTTTGTTGTACCAAATTTACAAAAACAAGCATCAGTGGCAACATATCCCTCACGACTGGTTGAAAATGCGGTGAATGAACTGTCAAAACTTCCGGGGATCGGTAAAAAAACTGCACTCAGGCTCACCCTTCACCTCTTAAAAGAAACTGAAGAGGAGGTAGCAGCACTCAGCGGAGCACTGCAGAATATGCGCTCCGGAATACAATATTGCACAAGTTGTCATAATATCTCAGATTCAGAACTTTGCGACATCTGTGCCGATAAAAACCGGGACAACAACCTTCTTTGTGTGGTTCAGGATATCCGTGATGTGCTGGCTATTGAGAACACCCAGCAATACCGCGGTTTATATCATGTACTGGGCGGCATCATCTCACCCATGGAAGGGATTGGCCCCGCTGACCTGACCATCGAAGACCTGGTGGGCAAAGTGAAAAATGACACCCCCAGGGAACTCATCATGGCCCTGCCCGCTACCATGGAAGGCGACACGACCAATTTCTATATCTACAGGAAAATCAAAGAGTTCGATATTAAAGTCTCCACCATCGCCCGCGGAGTTTCCATCGGCAACGAACTCGAATTTACCGATGAGGTAACCCTTGGAAGATCAATTGTTTACAGGGTCCCCTACAAAGAACAGTAGGGACATGCCATGGCATGTCCATTTGTTTACGTTCCCATGCAGCCGGCAGTCGGCAATCGGCAGAATTTTGCAGTGACATGCCATGGCATGACCCTGCAAAAATTATTATCATTCACAGTTGGTATGAGATTCGTTTGTATGGATAGTTCCTTACCAGTAGCCGCTGACCGACATTGGCTGTTGCGGTCCCGGGGAGCGGCAGCGGATCGGGATCCCGACGAAGGAGGGAAGCGCCGGGCGCAGTCGGGAAGCGGCGACAATGCCTCCCGGCCTGAGGGTAAA
>JAPLDE010000144.1 GCA_026391855.1 Bacteroidota bacterium
ATATCAGCCAGGCCATCCATTCATTCAGCCAGGGACCCGTTGAGATTGAGAAACTGCAGAAAATGATCTCAATGCTTACGGTGAAAGGTTATAAGCACGAAGCCGTTGCCCTGCTGGAAACCCTCCTGAGGACCTATCAATCGGAAGGATTTGACAGGCATCCGGATGTTGATTCGCTCAACGACCAGTGGCAGTATATCCGGGAAAATTTCCTTTCAGTAGGTATTCACCAACCGAACTTTCTCCCCTGGATAGGCTATTTTCATAAAATATATGTAAGCGATGTTTTTATCTTTCACAATAATGTGGAATTCACCAGGAAATCACCCACCAAAAGAACCCTTATCAGGAAACATCCCGGCTCCGCAGAAACCATTTATCTCTCCGTACCATTAAAACATACAGGCGACCACACCCTGATCAAAGACCTGCTCATCGACCATTCGGTGAAATGGCAGAAGAAATGGGTTAACCATATTCTTAATTCATACAGGAAAACTCCCTTTTTCGATGAGTACTTCCCTGTTATTGAGGATGTTATTATGAAATCCAGAGATATTGAGTCTTTCTCCGAATTTTCTATACAATTAACCAAGTCCATATTGTATATCCTTGGTATTCATAAAGATATCCTTATTTCGAGCCAGCTTCCCGTTAGCGGTGAAAAATCAGCCTATAACATCAACCTGGTGAAGTATTGCACCGGTAACATTTATAACAGCGGGCTGGGGGCCAGGAAATACCAATCGGAAGAAGAATTTACAAGAAACGGGATCAGGTTGACATACATTGATACCTTCAATTACCTGGAAAGAAACAAGGCTGCTTACCCCGAAAATTTTCTCAATGGTGTATCCATCATCGATACCTTTTTCCATTTCGGAAAGGAGTTCATCCTGAAAATTTTCAGGGAATATTCAGACATATTGAACGGAAGGAGAATACTATAAATCCTGGTAATACCATGAATCCTGAAAGGGCAGAAATCATCTATAAGGTTTACTATTTCAATACAAAAGACCCGTTTGGCATCCATTCCCGGTCCTTTTACAAGATCCGTGACCGTTTCGTTCTGAAGGCTTTCGGCAGATATTTTTCAGGAACGGGTAAAACCATGCTGGATCTCGGTTCCTCCGCAGGCACCCTGATGAAGAAGATAGCGGCTGCTTTCCCTACCCTGCAGATCACCTGTTCGGATATTAACCCTACTGCCCTGGCTTACCTAAAAGAAAATACCTCCTTCACTGTGCTTGAACTGAAAATACCCCAACTGGAAGGCCTTCAGCAAACCTTTAACATCGTCAGTTGTTTCGACACATACTACCTCTTGAATAAAGAGGATATGAAGACCGGACTCGACAGGATCGCCCACATCCTGAATGGGCCCGGCAGTCTTTTCCTGGTTGATTCTGATTTGTCGGGGATGATTAACCCATTGATCTTCAGACAAAAAGAAAGCGTTCATTATTTTACCGACAAATTATCAAAGGTCCTCTATTTCTCAGTTGAAGAGAAATTCCGGAATAAATACTATGTACTTAAGAAAGAATACAGGGATAAACTCATTGAGTATAATCTGCTTCCCAAAGGGTACAAACCCCGTTTACAAAACCTTTGGTGGGTGATCTTTTATCTGCTTTACCCGCTCAGGATGATTAATAAACTCTTGTACAGTAGTGTATTAGCCAATAAACTATTCTCTCTCCTTGCAAAAGAGAAATACAAGATTTTTATCTATGAAAAGCTAAAATAACCGGTACATTGGTACACTGGTATTTTGGTACATTGGACCACCGGTTCACTGATTTACTTTACCATCACCATTTCCCTGGTCTCCTTCAAATGCCCCGTGTTAAGGACAAGGTAGTAGATCCCGCCCGGAAGGTTGTCTGATCTCCATTCGAATGTATGGGTTCCCGCGGTTTCAGGGCCATTGATCAGGGTTTCAACTTTTTTCCCGCTGATATCCCTGACCTCGAGTAACACATATTGATTATCAGGCAAAAAATACTTTATCCGGGTGGATTGTGAGAAAGGATTCGGAACATTCTGCTGAAGACTGATGGCTGTCAGACCATCGGGAGTAAATACTGAAGAAGGTCCCATCAGCGGGCTGCCGGCCATCACCCAGGCCGTGTAGATCAGTTCAGCCATGGCATGGGAAGCGTTTTTAAACAACAGGGTTGTAAAACTCTTTGACTTTTCCCAAAGAGCATTTTTATAGGCTGTGGAATTGGTGTTACTGGCGATGGTCTTCGCATAATTGTCGGCCCCCAGTACAGAATCACAATAAGGGTAATTCGTGTATATGTAGTTGAAAATGTATTGGTTAACATCCGAAATTACCGAAACGGCTTCTCCGGTATAGATGATCTGGGATACATGGTCGCTGATCATGGTGGACTCATATCGACTGTGTATCCCGTTGTTACCTGTATTCTGACCATTATAGTTGGTTGTCAGGTGTAGGGGCATATGGCCATCACCAACATAATGACCCAGAAGGGCAGTATGATCAACGGCCTGGTCCCAATTGAGCTGATCAAAACTCGTTTTCAGTGAGTCAAACATTACTTTAGTGGCCCATGGTAGCACTCCTTTATCATAAACAAATGATGCCCCATATTCACTGATCACAGAATCAAGGGTTTGTGGGATCCTCCCTTCAACATTGAATTCCACATAATCATCAATGTTGATGAAATGCCGGGGTGCTTCATCCGGATCATCGGATTTACGGTAATCCGCATCGGAAGCATGATTAGCCAGGATAGTCGTCCAGAAATTGAATTGGCTCATGGCCTGGTTGAAAGACAGGGAAGACGCGAAATTGATTTTATAATGTCCAGCACTTCCCCAGCTGATCAGTAGGAAGCCAACAACCAATATAACGAGTATGGAAATAAAAGGGTTATGAAACAGCCGGGTTCTTTTCACTATCATATTTTTTACAAAGATAAAGGTAATTCCAATCGGTAATTAATAGTTAAATATATTCATAAGACACTATTTCGGTATTTCGTTGCCTGAACATCTGTTTCCGGGAAACAAGTAATTTTGTCCTGTTTACCCGATCCCATTTCTTATTTGTAAAAGATAAATGACGATAAAATGACCCATAACATTGAAGAGATCTGGCATAAATTTCATAATAAGCTGAAATCCTTTATCTTAAGTAAAGTACATGATGAATTCCTGGCGGATGACCTCTTACAGGAAGTATTTATCAGAGTCCATACAAAAATGGATACCCTGTCGGATGAGAATAAGATCCAATCATGGATATTCCAGATTACCAACAACTTAGTAATGGATCACTTCAGAAAAAATAAAAAGGGATTGCCAGTGCCGGACGAGAAAGAAGAAGTCGTTGAGGAAGAGAATGAGGAAGTGATGGCAGAGGCTATTGATGATATGGTGAAGATGATGCATGAACTTCCGGCTGAATACTGTGAAGCACTCTGCTTAACAGAATTACAGGGTATGAGCCAGAAAGAATATGCGGAAAAGGCAGGGATATCGCATACCTTAGCCAGAACGAGAGCATTCAGGGCCAGGAAGATGCTGAAGGAGATGCTGCTGAAGTGTTGCCATTACGAGTTCGACCGGTACGGAACGGTAGTGGATATTCAACCATCGCGATGCTGCTGCTGCTGCATTGACCATTGTAAATGATCCGGCTTTGATCCCCTTTCATTTTCCTTCATTTTCATTTGTTCCGAAGCCAGGAAAACAGTAAATACAGATCCTTTTCCAAGGGTGGATTCTACATGGATCGAACCACCCATCATTTCGACAAGCTGTTTGCAAATGGCCAGGCCAATACCTGATCCGTGAATGAATCTTCCCTGCCGGATGATATCAATTTTCTCGAAGCGGTCGAATATGATCTCAAGATTCTCCTTTTTAATTCCTATCCCCGTATCCTTAACATAAAACTCAACTCCCTGATTTTTAATTGTGTATCCGAATGTTACCGACCCCTTTTCGGTGAATTTGCAGGCATTCGTAAGCAGGTTTGTGATGACCTGATTGGTCCGGTGCGGATCTGATCTTATCACAATATCCTGCTCCTGCTTCTCCATGATCAGCTGAAGATCATGTTTTCCCAGTTTTTTCAGGTACTCGGTGATCACCTCGTAAAGTTCATCCAACAAATGGTTCACTGAGAAATCTTCAGAAAGGATTTTTATCTGATTGGCCTCAATCTTGGAGATATCGATAATATCATCGATCAGCTGAAGAAGGTGCTGGCTGCTGTTATAAATGATGGTTGAATATCTTTTCCGTTGCTCCTCATTAACCGTTTCCCGCAGCAGATCACTAAACCCCATGATGGCGTTCATCGGGGTCCTGATCTCGTGAGACATGTTGGCCAGGAAAGTCGACTTCATATTATCCGCCAGCTGTGCCTTTTCTTTCTGGCTGATATAAAATTTCAGAGCAACCTGCAAGAGCATAATAGCCAGGATCAAGTATATCAGCATACTGATATACATATCCAGAATACGGGTGGGTTCATTCAAATAATTACCAAACATCTGAGGGTAATAATAATCAAGGGTAAAAATGCCGGTCACATTTATAAAAATGATTATCGTTAAGAGCACTTTTTCCCAGCCTTTGAAAATAATGATGACGAATGACTGCAAAATCACGAATAAATACATGATAGGCCCATGCGAACCGAAATTGAGCACCCATTGTGAATTTACGGCTATAAGGGTCAGTATAACAATGGCATATTTCGATAGCAGGGTGATCGATTTTAACCTGCCCAACAGGTATATGGCGCAAAACAGTATAAAAAAAATGCTGGTAGACAAGGTAACCATCCGGCCAAGACCCAACAGAATGTTAGTAACAGTAGCACCCAGTGAAAGAAAGGCACAGAAAAAGCTCAGGACCAGTAACAGGTAATTATCAAACCCGATTTCTTCAGCATTACTGAAAAGCAGTCGAAAATACTTCATGATATAAAAGTAACTAATTACCGGGAAAAATGTACCGTTTTTTATCTTTCAGCAAGTATTTTTAACCGGTATCCCACCCCTGCCTCGGTGATCAGCAACTCCGGGAAAGAGGAGGTTTTTTCAATTTTCTTCCTAAGCTGGGCCATATGCACCCTGAGGGTTTGCGAATTATCGGCATAGGGATTCCCCCATATCTCTTTAATAACAAAGTTATGAGTGAGTACTTTACCTGAATACTTTATGAAGAGGGCTAACAGAGAATATTCAATCGCTGTCAGTTTGATTTCCTGATGATCCACCTTTACTATCCTTGAATTCAGATCAACCCATAAAGATCCGCTCGTAAAAATGGGGGATTCCTCCAGTTTAAAGGAGTGACGGATGGCAACCCGTACCCTGGCCAATAATTCACCGGCATTAAAAGGCTTGGTAATATAATCATCGGCTCCCAGGTCAAGCGCTTCAATCTTTGTATTTTCATCATCCTGAACAGTCAGAACTATCACCGGGATCTTTGACCAGGCCCTTAATTGCTTCAGTATTGCCATCCCACCCTGGTCTGGCAAACCAAGGTCAAGCAACACCACATCCGGATGATTCATGGCCACCGAAACCATCCCTTCCTTACCCGTTCCCTCTTCAAAAACCCTGTAGTTATTGGCCTCCAGTGCAATTCGCAACTGCCTGCGGATGGGAGGCTCATCATCAATGATTAATACCCTGAACCTTTCACTTCTGATATCTTCCATTAGTTATTCCGGATTAAATGTAATGCATATCTCCAATCCACCCTCCTTGCCATTCGAAGCGCTGACCGTCCCGTGATGGGCCTCTGTAATGGCCCTGGTGATGGTAAGTCCCAAACCGGTACCTCCGCTCTTTGAGCCGGGTACCCTGTAAAATTTGTCGAAAATATTCTCCAGAAAAGGTTCTGGTACACCTTTGCCACTATCGGTAATGCTGATCTCTATCTTTCCATTATTCAACCTGCAGTCAATCATGATCTTACCACCGGCTGGTGAATATATCGTTGAATTATAAATAACATTGATAAGAGCCTGTTTCAAAAGATTGATGTCAGCCCGGATAGCCGGCAGATTTTCCTGCACAGTCACAAGTACCTCATAATTAGCCAATTCGCTTTTCATCTCGTTCAACGCAATACCTACCAGGTCGGAAATATCGCAGTCCTGAAAATGAAGCTTTAACTTGCCGGATTCGATACGCGAAATATCCAGCAGGTTTTCTACCAGTAGGTTAAGCCGGTTGGAAGCGGTCTGTAATTCCTCACAGATCTGCCTGCGTATGTCCTCATTCCCTGATGTTTGTGCATCTGTCAGGTTTGAAACCGCTGCCGAAATAATAGCTATAGGGGTCCTGAGTTCATGGGATACACTGTTCAGAACGGTCTGGAACAGCTTCTCCGACTCGCTGTAAATGAGTTTCTTCTTGGCGATATCTATATTGATCTCCCGGTCAAGCGTAGAGGAGATCTGCGCCAGAAACGAATTCAACAGGGTCATTTCTGCTTCAGTGAATGCTTTACAATCCTTAATAATAATACCGATCACACCAATCGTACCTCTTGGAACAATTAACGGGAAATAGGCCTGTTTTCCCGGGTCCGGGAATTCTTTCCTCATGCCGGGATTCGTATTGCCGGTAAAGATCCTTAAGGCAGCCTCGTATTCTTCTTCATTGAATAATTCAAGATTGCCAAAGGCTTTCCGGGCCAGTCCCAAACCTTCCTTTTCTCTGAGATAGATAATGGCATCCGCATGAAAGTGCTTGGCAAGTTCCTCCCTGGTCTTGTTTACTACATCCTTTATAGAATTGGCATTGTTTAGCGACTCCAGAAAGGAAAAGAGGATGGAGATATCTTCTCTGCTTTTGCGGAGCATATCCTGGTTGCTGCGGATTCGGTTAATCAGTGTCCCTCCCACAATGGCTACCAGGAAATTGGCAAACAATGTAATGATATCGTAATAATTATGTATCTGGAAAGTAAACCGGGGAGGGATAAAAAAGTAATTCCATATCCCAAAGTTGAGAAAAGCGGCAAAAATTACCGGTCCTCTCCCCAGGAATAGGGACAATGCTGCCACAATAATTAAAAATACCAGGCCAACTGTCTGATATCCTATCGTATCCGAAAACAGGAAACAGATGGCACCCACACATACGATGGCCAGGAAGGATATCAAATACTCTCTGATTTTCAATCTTTTCTGTTGTTAATTGAACATGCCCGTAAGAAGCAGTGCTAAGTTACTATAACCATAATTGAAAAAAAGACTTTTTCCTGTTATTGCCTTTATTTCTTTTGACGGTTTTCCTTATAAACCTCTGAAAAGGCCTCACAACCATTGGCAAAAAGTAAAACCAGCCATAGCGAGGTCACCGCCTGGTTCAAATGCGTATCCGATCCTGCCAAAAAATAATAAAGGATGGCGTAAAGGGTAATTACCAGGCAAGAGAGATAGATAACAAACAGAACAGGTATTTGTAACTGTATTTTGGGTTGAAGTCTGATGATCATTCTGAAGACGACCCTTACAACAAATCTCAGGTAGCCGAAAGTATCCATTTTATTATTCCATTACCTGTTGTTAAACATTTGAATGACTACGAATCGGGACCATAACCAGGATAAAGCCCTTGTGTGAGAGTCTGTTCTGGATAGTCAGCTGTGTCTGGTTATGCAACAATCGCTGAAAGGCCGTTGCTTTTGGAATGATGAACTGTCCCACAAAAAATATGGAATGCGGATATTTACTGATCTGGTTCCGGAGGTTTTCAAGCTCGGAATTTCCTTTAAAATTACCGGAGTCAACGATGCCTACCTCGAGAAAAATAAAGTTGGTGTATTCTCTGAACTGATCTTTTACTTTGAAAAAAGTTTGAATTCCCAGGCCATTATACCCGCTTACACAAATCACCGCCGTTCTGCCTTTTTCATCATAGACCGGGGTGGGCATTTCCTCCTTTACTGCACAGGCATACAGGGCATCTACCTTGCGGAACATCCGGTGATTCATCCGGCAGATCAACTTTTCGGAATAGGTGTAATGGTTTTTAATGTAACTGACAAGCCCTATCAGTGAAGAGGTGATTACAATGGTAACCCAACCCCCTTCTGTGAATTTCACAGCAACAACCGAGACAAGGATAAATACCGTTATAAAAAAACCCAACCCATTGATAAACAAGTGTCTCAGCCAAATACGGTCCGTTCTTCTTTCCTGCCACCAATGACGGACCATGCCTGCCTGTGAAAGAGAGAAAGTGATAAAAACATTGATACTGTATAATACAACCAACATCCTGACCGAGCCTTTGGTAAGCATTACGATGACCACTGCCATCAGCCCCATAAAAAGGACGCCGTTCTGGGTGACAAGACGGTCGCTCAATACTGTAAAACGCCTTGGAAACCAGTTATCCTGGGCCATGGAAGAAATCACCCGGGGCCCGTCGATAAAACCGGTTTGCGCAGCAATGAACAGGAGAGCGGCCTCCGCAAACAAGGTTATCCATGAAAACGAAATTGCCCATCCTTCTCCCCAGCCTAAGGTAAAGCTGTCAAGCAACACCGCATTGAGAGTTTTAACGTTGGATGGAATGACATCGAAAAGAGAGTAGGTAAACATTAATCCCATACAGGTGATGGCCAATGAAAAGATCATGTACCTCATAGTCAGCAACCCGGTTTTCACCTTTGGATCCTTCAGCACGGGAACAGAATTACTGACCGCTTCCAGGCCGGTATAGGTGCCGGCTCCCATGCTGTACGACCGCATCATCAGGGCCAGGATCCCGAACAAACCCAGGGATTG
The DNA here is from genome assembly GCA_026391855.1 of Bacteroidota bacterium. Taxonomy (GTDB): domain Bacteria; phylum Bacteroidota; class Bacteroidia; order Bacteroidales; family CAIXZF01; genus JAKLIX01. The sequence continues at coordinate 8,810 of JAPLDE010000144.1, forward strand.
CCTTGCCTGACGAAAATCGTTGACCGACTGAATACAAACTCCGGGAATTTCCCGGTAGTGGAGGATAATAGAGAAGATGATAAGGAAAGCATGGGTCAGCACAAATAAAATAAAAATGGGCATAAGCGAAAAAACGGATTCCTTAACCCCCCTCAGGTTCATGACGATCAGCATGCAAACCCCTCCTATAGCAATAAAAAGCTTAAAATACTGATATTCAGGTGGAAACAAACTAAACAAAGCGTCAGTACCACTGGAAACCGACATGGCAATGGTCAGGATATAGTCAACAATGAGGGCACATCCGGAAACCATTCCAACCTTTGCGGATAAAAGTTTTGTAGCCACTTTATATCCACCTCCGCCAGATGGAAACAATTTAATGATCTGTGAATAACTGGACCCGATGAGAAAGATGGTTACGGCAATTCCCAGCGCAATGAATATGGAAAGGTGGTAATGATGGCCCAAGACACGGAAGGATTCTTCCGGACCATAACAGGAAGAAGACAATCCATCCGATCCAAGGCCTATCCAGGCAAAAAACGCGATGAGGGTAACTTTGTGGAATATCTTCTCGTCATAGATATCCCTGGCTTTCCCGATAAAGAACATCTTCAGGATTCCACGGTAGGATTTTGGTCTGGGTAGGTTCATATGGCAGTATCTCCAGGAATGAAACGATACTGCAAAGTTCATCTGCCTCGTGTAAAGACGTGGTGAAGTTGAACCCCGGAGGTATAAAGATTTTATTAAGAACGTGCGGTCCTGGATATCTCTGACTGACCCGGATGAAAGATTATTTCACCGTGCTCCCGTCATGAAGGTCATCCGCCGGGCTTACCAGCGTGAGCTGTCCTGAGCTGTCTTCTGCCATCAGTATCATTCCGTTCGATTGAATTCCCTTGATATCACGGGGCTCAAGATTGATCAGGAAACAGGCTTTGCGTCCGATCAGCTGCTCAGGCTCATAAAATTCTGCAATTCCCGATACGATTGTCCTGGTGTCAACTCCTGTATGAATGGTGAGTTTCAGCAGCTTTTTTGTCTTGGGCACCTTTTCTGCCGCTAGTATGGTGCCCGTCCGTATATCCATCTTCGAAAAGTCGTCATAAGTGATCACCGGCTTGCCCGTTACAACCTCAACTTCTGAGCTGTTTTCGTTCTGAACTTTGGTATCGCGGAGCTTCTTCACCTGGGCTTCAATGGCTGTATCATCAATCCTTTCAAACAGGTACCTGGGTTCAGCCAGCATATGCCCGGCCGGCAGCAGATCTGACTTTCCTGCATCAAACCATGACCCTGAAGTAAAATTCATCATCTGCCTGATATTGAGCGATGTAAAAGGAAGAAATGGTTCCGAAAGTATCGCCAGGTTGGCGCATATCTGAAGACATAAATGAAGAACAGTCTCCACCCGGTCAGGTTCTTCCCTGAATTTTTTCCAGGGTTCCATCTCGGTCAGGTATTTATTTCCCAACCGGGCAAGGTTCATCAGCTCATTCAGAGCTTCCCGGAAACGGTAGTGTTCAAGACTATACTCCAGACGACCCGGAAAGGCAGCAATATTTTCTATAAGCACCTGGTCTTCAGGCATAAACATGTTGACTCCCGGTACTTTACCGTTGAAATATTTTTGCGTCAGTACCAGTGTCCTGTTGATAAAATTACCGAAGATCGCCAGCAGTTCATTGTTATTCCTGGCCTGGAAGTCCTTCCAGGTAAAGTCATTGTCTTTGGTTTCCGGGGCATTGGCACAGAGGACATATCTCAGAACGTCCTGTTTCCCCGGAAAATCATCCAGGTATTCATGCAGCCACACAGCCCAGTTTCGCGATGTGGAGATCTTGTCCCCTTCCAGGTTCAGAAATTCATTGGCCGGGACATTGTCGGGAAGGATATAGCTCCCCTCCGCCTTCAACATAGCCGGGAAAATAATGCAATGGAAAACGATATTATCTTTACCGATAAAATGGACAAGCTTGGTATCCGGCGATTTCCAGTAGGGCTTCCAGTCAAACCCCGGATGAGCAGGATCTGTAACCCTTGCTTCGTTTGTTTTCTGTGTAGCCCAGTCCTTGGCAGCTGAAATGTAGCCAATTGGTGCATCAAACCAAACATACAGCACTTTACCCTTCGCCTCTTCAAGCGGGACGTTTACTCCCCAATCAAGGTCACGTGTAACCGCCCTGGGCTGCAATCCCTGGTCGATCCACGATTTGCACTGCCCGTAAACATTCGGCTTCCAATCATCCTTATGACCCTCAAGTATCCATTCTCTAAGCCAGGGCTCATACTGGTCAAGCGGTAAATACCAGTGTTTTGTTTCCTTCATCACAGGCGGGTTCCCGCTTAACACCGATCTGGGGTTGATCAGGTCGGTGGCATTCAGCGAAGTGCCGCATTTCTCACATTGATCGCCGTATGCCTTGTCATTGTTGCAATGCGGGCAGGTCCCGGTAACATAACGATCGGCCAGAAACTCCCCGTTGGCCTCATCATATAGCTGAAGGGCGGTCTTCTCTATAAATTTCCCTTTGTTGAAAAGTGTGGTGAAAAACTCAGAAGCCGTATCATGGTGTAGCGGAAGAGAGGTCCTGGAATAAATATCGAAGGAAATACCCAGCTCTTTAAAAGAAGCCTTTATCATTTCATGGTAACGGTCGACGATGGCCTGGGGACTGACCCCTTCCTGCCTTGCCTTGATGGTGATAGGCACCCCGTGCTCATCAGAACCACCTATGAACAGGACATCCTCCCCTCTCAGCCGGAGATAACGGGCATAAATATCGGCCGGAATATACACCCCTGCCAGGTGTCCGATGTGAATCGGCCCGTTGGCGTATGGCAAAGCCGAAGTGATAGTATACCGTTTGATCTTTTTATTTTCCTTATCCATTTTGTCCTATTAAAACACTGATTAACAAACTTATAAGCTATCTGTTGAAAGCATAACACTTACACTTCCCATCTTGCCTCCCACAGGCGGGTTCATCTTGGTCACTTTCACCTTTCCCCAGGTAACCATGGGAAATTCTTCGCATACAGAGGTTAATATACGAAGCGCTACATTCTCCAACAGTCTCGATTTTATTTCCATTTCTTTTTTAACTACCTGGTATACAGATTGATAATTTACCGTCTTATGCAGGTCATCATCAATTTCGGCATCCTGGGTATCGGCCTCAATCTGAAGGGTCACCTCGAAACGGGTTCCAATGACCTGCTCTTCAGCAAAACATCCGTGGTAGGCGAAAAACTCCATGTTCTCCAATGAAATCGTCGACATAATGTATTTGTTTTTGTTTTATTATTTATTTCTCCCCGTTCCCCGTTCCCCCGTTCCCCGTTCCCCGATCCCTGTTCCCCGTTCCCCGATCCCTGTTCCCCGTTCCCTGTTCCCCGTTCCCTATTCCCGATGCTCCCCCCTCCGGCATTTACTCAAACCTATACCCATGCATCCTCCTAAGCGTACTTTCCTTCCCGATCAGGTGCATTATTTCAAACATCCCCGGACCGCCTGCTTTCCCTGTAACCACCAGCCTTAGCGGCGACATGGCCGCACCCGTTCCCAGGCTGTTTTTCTCAAGGAACTGGTGAAAAATGCCCTCTAACAAATCCGGTGCCGAAAAATCGACAGCCTCCAGTTCAGCAGCCAGGCTGGCAATGATGCCCGGAGTTTCCGGCTTCCACCGCTTTCTGATGGTCTCCTGGTCGAACACCCTTGGATCCTCGAAAAAATAACAGGAGTAATCCCAGAGATCATTCAGAAAAGTGATCCTCTCCTTTATCAGTCCGCATACTTTTTCAAGGTATTCATGACCGGCCTCAATCCCGTGAGGGACCAGGGCTTTGCTCAACAGACCGGCCAGGAAAGGATCAGGCAACTTCTTAATATACTGCTGATTAAACCATTTTGCCTTTTCAAAATCAAACTTCGCCCCTGCCTTATGCACCCTTTCCAGGGAGAAGATTGAAGCCAGTTCCCCAAAATTAAAGAGCTCCTGTTCAACGCCCGGGTTCCAGCCCAGCATGGCCAGGAAATTAATAAAGGCTTCCGGCAGATATCCTGCCTCACGATAGCCGGACGACACTTCGCCGCTGGCCGGGTCAGTCCATTTGAGGGGGAATACAGGAAACCCAAGCCTGTCGCCATCCCTTTTGCTTAGCTTTCCATTTCCGTCGGGTTTTAAAAGCAGCGGCAGATGAGCAAACTGAGGCATCGTATCTTCCCATCCCAGGTATCTGTAAAGCAATACATGCATAGGCGCCGACGGAAGCCATTCCTCACCCCGGATCACATGGGTGATCTTCATCAGGTGATCATCCACCACATTAGCAAGGTGGTAAGTCGGCATGCCATCCGATTTGAAAAGGACCTTATCATCCAGAATATTAGTGTGAACAGAAACATCTCCCCTGATAATGTCAGTCAGCTTCACTACCTGGTCTGCAGGGATGCAGATCCGGATAACATAAGGTTCACCGGCATCCAGCCTTCGTTTTACCTCTCCGGCAGTCAGCGTCAGGGAGTTCTTCAGCCTCAGCCTTGTTTTGGAATCATACTGAAAGGCATCAGGGCTGATCTTTTTCTGTTCTTCCCTTTCCTTTTCCAGTTCTGCCGGGGTATCGAAGGCATAGTAAGCTTTTCCGTCCCTGACCAGTTGTTCAGCATATGGGCGGTATTGTTCCTTCCTCTCTGATTGCCGGTAAGGACCATAAGGACCTCCCCCGGTAACTCCTTCATCGAATTTAATACCGCACCAATCCAATGATTCAATAATATATTCCTCAGCACCGGGCACATAACGGTTCTGGTCGGTGTCTTCGATCCGGAGAATGAATTGTCCTCCGTGCTGACGGGCAAAAAGATAATTATATAAGGCAGTCCTGACCCCGCCGATATGAAGCGGACCGGTGGGACTGGGTGCAAAACGGACACGAACCGGAGTAGTCATATGTGATGTAATTTGCTATTTACTAAAAAGATAGCGCAAATTTAACAATAAGGCCGGAATAAGGGTTCATTTTTCAAAAAGGTCATGCGGTAATTTGAAAATCTTTTCATTGTCAATGAATAATAGTTTATACTTGTAATGAACAAAATATATCATCCATGCTTCTCAGATCAGATCCCTATTGAAAGCCAGTGCTGAATTCCATTGCAGCCGACTTATAGTGATTACAAATGATTATGAGCAGGTAGAGAAACAATCCTGGTTCGGGATTACAGGCGAAATCGAATTTATTCCCCTTTGGAAATGGTTAGGAATGAAGAATAATTGATTGATATGCTTAGATATGCAAAATTTTTAAACTAAGTGTGATGAAAAAAATTGTATTCCTGTTACTGGGAAATCTATTCCTTATAGGAAATCTTCCGGCACAAGATATCCAAATTGGAAATTTACTCAACTGTTTCTCCAGTGCAGGCGATACTGTATGGGTTCCTGTCATCGCCAGAGATTTAGAGAATATCGGTGCTATAAGTCTCTATATAGCCTATCCTTCGGTAGACCTGACTTATGTATGTGTTGCCGATGTTGATCCAATCCTGACCACTTTGGGCCTGGCAGGTTATAACGGAATGACAAGTCCTGTTAATATGGTTGCTTTCCAATGGTTTAAGACCAGCCTCACCCAAACCGTAAACCTGCCAAATGATACCCTGTTCAGGATGCAATTTGTTTACCATTGCACTTCGGCTGATTCCTCACTGCTGGCTTTCTACTCTTTGTTGCCATGGCTTTGCGAAGTGTACAATGATTCCTGTAATATATATTCCCCAGCCATAACTTATATCGATGGTTCATTAGCTCCGGGTACAATTGCAACTGCCTCAACTGTCAATCAAACACTATGCGCAGGTATGACGGTTAATCTTGTCGGGAATGCCTCTGGGGGCAGCGGGTCTGTCTATTCCTATGCCTGGTCCGGACCCAATGGTTTTTACAGTATCCTTCAAAATCCATCCATTTCTAATGCCCAACCCAATCAAACCGGGTCATATTGTCTGACGGTTGCCGACGTGAGTGGCTGTTTTTCACTTCCCTCCTGTGTAACAATTACGGTGAATCCTTCACCGATAGTTACACTCGGTAATTTCCCCATTGTCTGTTCGGAAAGCTCCGTTTATACCCTAAGCGGTGGCTCACCGGCCGGTGGTACTTATAGTGGTAATGCATTCGTTTCCAACGGAATATTTAATCCTCAGGCCGCCGGGACAGGTACTCATACCATAAAGTATTCCTACACAGAAGCAAACGGATGTAGCGACAGTGTAACAAAAACCATTCAGGTTGGCCAGTTTCCGAAAATAACCGGTACTGTCAGCTATGACAATTTAGTTGGAACACCCCTTGGAAATATCTGGGTGACCCGGAAGGATAGTAACAATATTGTAATTGATTCTGTTATAACCGGGTCAGGTACAGGCAATTACTCCTTCACCTGTCTGACCGGCGGCACTTATCAGCTGGCAGCCAGTACCGGCATACTGCCTGGATTCGGCATTGTTAATACAACCGATGCCCTGCTGGCAATGAAGGCTTTTGCAGGCCTGATAACGTTGTCCCCATTACGCCAAAAGGCCGCTGATGTCAATGGCAGCGGAAATATCAACGGCACTGATGCCCTGATGATACTCGAAAAGTTTACCGGCATGATCTCTTCCTTCCCGGCCCCCGCCTGGCAGTTTGAAACCATACCCGAAGCCGTGGTAAACAACAATGTGGTTACCCGGAGTTTCAAAGCCATTTGCACGGGTGATGTTAACGGGTCGTATCTGCCGTAAGAATTTCTCCGGACCAAAGATAATCCGGGCTGTTATCCTTAACCACGGTATATTCTTCCGTTGTATCTATCCATGCACATCCTTAATCATTCCCGAAAAGTCATAACTTTATAGGAATATATTCCTTAATAGTTATGACTTTTCGGGAATTAGTTAAAACATCCCCAGGATCATTCCGGAATTGTAACCCCTTAAAGGTAGTGCCAATTACGGGAACTGGAATGTAAATCGTGGTTATAATGACATAAATGTGGTTTGGCTGGTTATAAAGAATTCTTCTAAATTGATAAGTAGTGCATATTGCGTTCCAAAAATACTTAAATTTGTTAGATGTTTTATTTAACTTGCTGGTATAGAAAAACTTATAACGGGTTTTCGTCCCGGCAATAACCTTTGGAAATATGAAAACAGCAACTTTTCTTTTAGCCTTTTTACTGTTTGGAATGGTGAATGCCCAGATTCCAACCGACGGCCTTGTAGCCTGGTATCCTTTAAACGGGAATGCCAATGATGAGAGCGGGAACGGAAATAATGGAACGGTTACCGGCGCTTCCCCCGCTGCCGACAGGTTTGGGAGCACCAACAAAGCCTATTATTTCAACGGGATCGACAATTTTATTGAAATCCCCAATCCCCAGAACCTTGAAATGAGTTTTAACGACTTCTCCATTGTAGCCTGGATAAAAACAAATTCTACCGTTAATAACGGCAGGATCTTTTCCAAAGGAAGCTCCGCCTGTTTAACCGGGTATATGCTGCGGATGGGAGGACCCGCCTGTTCAAAGATCTACATTGAAATCGCCTCTGGTAATCTGTGCAGGGCCTGGACCACCGGAACCACTTCAATCAATAACGATCTCTGGCATATGGTGGTTTGTGTTGTTGACAGGGATTATGGTCTCAGTTTTTACGTCGATAACCAACCGGATGGTTTTTTGGCAGCGAACACTTCAGGTTATAACCTTTCCAACAACCGCTTTCCAAAAATTGGATACAATGATGTCGGGAACGCCTTTGAAGCCTTTCAGGGTACCATCGATGACCTCCGAATATTTAACCGTACATTAACCTCTCAGGAGATTACAGCTTTATACAATGAAAGCCCCTGTCCGGGAATGACTGGTTCCTCAATATCGGGCAGGCTGACCTATGATAACCCTCCTGCAAACTCTCCTTTATCCTGTTCCAGGATGTACCTGAAATCTTCCGGCGGAACAATTGTTGACAGTACAGATACCGACCTGGAAGGAAAATATCAATTTTGTGGAGTAACTGATGGAAGTTACACATTATCAGCCAATACCACCAAAACACCCGGAGGAATAAACAGTGGAGATGCTCTCCAGGCCCTGAGACATTTCATTGAATATATCACCCTGACCGGTATAAGATTTAAGGCCGCTGATGTAAATGGGAACGGCTACATTAATTCAACCGATGCCTTACTGATCGGTAAACGGTATATAGAGTATATTACCACCTTCCCCGTCGGCGACTGGGTTTTTGAAGAACCCACGCTCAATATTACAGAGCCCTCTTCACAAGTAGTTGATTTTAAGGGGATTTGTGTGGGTGATGTGAACGGGAGTTATTCTCCTCCGGGTTGTATGAATGTTCCTTGCCCCGGTATTCCTTTCTTTGAGTATGAAGGGCAAATCTATAACACTGTTTTAATTAGGAACCAATGCTGGATGAAGGAGAACCTTAATGTTGGTACAATGATTAATAGTATAACAGATCAGACAAATAATAGTGAGATAGAAAAGTATTGTTATGATAATGATCCTCAGAACTGCCTGACTTATGGAGGATTATATCAGTGGAATGAGATGATGGAGTACACAACGACTCCCGGGTCGCAGGGGATTTGCCCTGCCGATTGGCATATACCTACAGATTCAGAATATTGCATATTGACAACCTTCCTTGATGCTACTGTTGATTGTGGAATCATGGCTTGGAGTGGAACAAATGCCGGTGATAAAATGAAGGAGACTGGATATAACCATTGGTATTCATACAATAACAGCTCTACTAATGAAAGCGGGTTCACCGCTATTGGGGCTGGTTTACGTACCTCTGATGGAAACACACAAAGTTTGTATAGCAATGCATATTTCTGGTCTTCAACAGAATACTCGTCTGGTTTTGGAAATGCCCGAATACTGGGCGGTTCTTTTACCACTATTTGCCGGAATTACTACTACAATTCACATGGCTTTTCAGTCCGTTGCCTCAAAAACTGACCTAAAAGAAAACTACCCCTCTTAAATACATTATGTATTCGTGTCAATTCATGCCATTTCGTGGACAAGGAATGCTTCCTGCGAAGAAACCCGAACCACCAGGCTTAGGGTGGGTGATCAGGAGGATAGGTAACCCTCTTTTACATAAATATCAAGTGATTCAGGGGGGTATGAACCCAATTTTCAGGAAGATAGGGGAAGGTTAATATTTTCAGTACCTTGGAGGGAACTATAAAGAATCTTAAAATTGACAAGAAGTGAGTATTGCTTTTTAAAAATACTTAAATTTGTTAGATGTTTTATCTAACGTTATGATATATAGAGCCTTATATTGGGAAACAAATTACGGCTATAAAACTCAGGCAATATGAAAACAATTGGAACTTTACTCTTAGCCTTTTTACAGTTTGGAATGGTGAATGCCCAGATTCCAACCAATGGGTTGGTAGCCTGGTATCCTTTTAACGGGAATGCGAATGATGAAAGCGGAAACGGAAATAATGGGACAATTAACGGTGCGGCTTTAACGACGGATAGATTTGGGATAGCTAATAGTGCCTTTAGCTTCAATGGAAGTTCAAATTATATTTCATTACCTGGTATGGCTGTTCAGGGGACTTCAGGCAGGTCAATTTCATTTTGGGTAAAGACAACCACGACCAATATCAGTTCAATGGTTGTTGCAACCGGTTCCGGTTCAAACCAGAATGGTGCAACATTTAATATCAGACTCGATAACCAAAGCAAATATGCCGGGTTCATGGGCGGCTGCTTTACATCCGGTGGTTATGATTTATTTCCTGCAGGAACTGTTATCCTTAACAATAATACCTGGCATAACGTGATCGTAACATTTTCATCAGGCACATTATTATTCTATGTGGATGGAATTTATGAAAAAACCGCCAATCTGCCTGTTTCTACTAATGGTCAGAGTAATTTTATCGGAAAGTCAAATGATGTTAACCAGGCAAATAAGGCGTGGTTTAATGGAGTTATCGATGATGTAGGATTCTGGAACCGTGTTTTAACCCAATCAGAAATCACAGCACTTTTCAATGAAACTCCATGTAATGTAGTGCCACCAACGGTTCAGAGTACTATTATATGTGGGAGTGGTTTTGCAACGTTGACTGCATCCGGAGGAACAGACTACAATTGGTATGAAACTGAAACCGGAGGTTCTGTAATAGGAACAGGGGCCTCATTTACAACACCTTATATAACACAAACTGATACTTTTTGGGTAAGCAATGTTAATAGCTGTGAAAGTGCAAGAGTACCTGCAGTTGTGATTGTTAACCCGGCTCATATCGCACAGAATGATACGACCATCTGTGCAGGCCAATCTTTAACACTAATTGTAGCAGGTAATTCAACTCCTGTTCCATCCAATGGTCTGGCAGCATATTATCCGTTTAACGGAAATGCAAATGATGAGAGTGGAAATGAGAATAATGGAGCTGTAAACGGTGCGGCACTGACAATGGATAGGTTTGGTAAACCTAATAAAGCGTATAGTTTTGACGGAGTAAATGATTATATTAATTGCGGGAATGGCAGTTCGTTACAAATAGCTAATGATATTACTTCGTGTATGTGGATTAAATCATCAAATTTAACCGAAAAATCACCGATAAGTAAATATACCAATTCAACAAGTCATGGCTGGGAAAATGTTACTTATTCAGATGGAAAAACTGCATTTGGTGGCAGGGCATCATCTTCATATTCATCGTCAAATAAATCGGTTGTAATTGTAATTAATAATAATTGGCATTTTGTGGTTGGACAGCGGGAAGGTACGACATGGAAAATTTTTGTCGATGGCGAACTTTCAAACTCTGCCACCGGATCTTCAGGTAATATCACTAACTCAATGAATTTAACGATTGGAAATGCTTCTCAGTTAAACGATCCATTTTCAGGGTCATTGGACGACATCCGGATATACAGCCGTGCATTATCTCAATCAGAAATAACGGCCCTTTACAATGAAGGCATACCATCACCAAACTACACATACTTATGGTCGACAGGTCAATCAACACCCCATATTACTGTAACCCCTTCTCAAACAACAACTTACTATGTAACTATAACCAATAACGGAACTTCCTGTGTGGATAGTGTTCGTGTAATTGTTAACCCGATTTTAACGCTGAACCTCCCGGGTGAAGTTAATGCCCCCTGTGGCTCAAATAGTGTGGTTTTAGATGCAGGTGCTGGTTTTCCGGCTTATTCATGGAACAATGGTGCAACTACCCGGCAAATAACTATCATAGAATCAGGACTTTATAAGGTTTCAGTTACAGGATGTGTGACCGGTTCATTGGTAGATTCTACCCGGGTAAATATAATAGTAGCTCATATTGATAAGAATGATACTGCCATTTTTGCCGGATCATCGCTAACTCTAAGTATAACAGGTGTTTCCATTCCGACTGACGGACTTGTGGGTTATTGGCCTTTTAATGGAAATGCTGATGATGAAAGCGGGAATGGAAATAATGGGACTGTTATCGGAGCCACACTCACTGCCGACAGGTTTGGGAATCCTGATAAATCTTTTTCCTTTAATGGGGTGAATAATTACATCAATGTTCCAAATAGTCCATTATTTAACTTTGATGCCTCCACAAATTTCACTGTATCAGCCTGGATTAATGAAAGTTCATCAAACGTAGATCTTCTTAGTGGTATAGTCTGCAAAGGAGAAAGTCCGCCATCTTACAGCAATATTTCTTATCAAATTCTTATCAAACAAAAAAATAAAATAAATTTTGAACTTAAAAACCTGGCAGTTGCGCAAACGAATTATTTCGGGAACCTCACGCTCGAAAATAATATCTGGCATCATATAATATTTCGGGTAGAAAGACAAAATTCCAGGTTTGAACTTTGGTACGACGGATCTTTTAATAATCAATTTACTGACAGCAGCATTGCAACAACCGGTTATTCTGACACTGCCGGTTTAAAATTTGGTGTTGAACGCGAATTTGCTTATTATTTTGGAGGTAAAATTGATGATATCCGCCTATACAACCGTTCCTTATCCTCCTCAGAAATCACGTCCCTTTACAACGAAGGGACCACTTCATCAAACTATACCTATCTCTGGTCTACAGGTGAAACCACTGCAAGTATTTCAGTAACACCCGGGCAGTCTACTACTTACTATGTGACAATTACTTATGGAAACCACTATTGCACTGACAGTGTTAAAGTTACCATCCGGAGTCCCTCGATTTCAGGAACTATATCCTATGTTAACACACAAAACACTCCCATCAGTTATGCTATTATTAATATAAAAACACCAGAAGGAGTAACCATAGCCACTTCTCAAACAGACCAGAACGGGGAGTATAGGTTTAATGTAATCCCGGATGGAAATTATACGGTAACAGCATCCACTGCCAAACCCACCGGAAGCATTAATAATGCTGATGCATTGATAGTTCTGAGACATTTTTTAGGGATCACTGACCTTACCGGTTTAAAACTTCAGGCTGCCGATGTAAATAACTCCGGTTACGTGAACAGTGTGGATGCGTTGCTGATCCAGAAAAAGTACGTGGAACTGATACAGGGTTTTGCCATTCCTGACTGGATTTTTGAAGAACCTACCGTTAATATCAACGGTTCTTCATCTATTATCCTGAATTTCAAAGGAATATGTGCCGGTGATGTGAACGGAAGTTACATCCCGCCGGATTGAATGGATGTCTTACTACTTCAGAAAACACATCAATAAAAAAGGTTCTACCGGGAATTGAATTATTGTTATACATTAATATTCCGGTATTATAATTCTAAAACACACGGATTATCAGTTTGTTGCATCAAAAACATATTTAATAAAAAGATGACCAACATAGGAATCCTCCTTAAACCCTTCTACGCTCCTGAAAATGTGAAAATTCTATTAATAATCTAGGAGTATAAAGATATTACCAGCCATTATGGTGAAGGAATTCCCAGATCCTTGCAAATTTTTTGAGCAAGGATATTTATGATTTCAGTATGTCTTGGAATAGTGGACTTTTTGCCATTAACAGGATTTTTATAGATAGAATGCTTAGCTCCCTCCCTGGAGAAAAAACAACCTTGTTCTTCCAGATGATGGATCAACAGGCTTCTTTTCATAAAGTGAACGTAAGTGTTTGTCTGATAAGCTTTTTTGAATTCGGTTTTTTTTCAGTTTCAGACCTGTTTTCTTCAAACATAAGGTCAATAGCATCAATCAGATTTTCCCTGGCTTCCTCAAGGGTTGTCCCCTGAGAATTGATCCCATCAATTTCCTCAACATAGGCCAGAAACCCTCCTTCTTCAGCAGGTTCAAAAACCGCAGTCAGTTTTAGCGACTTATCCATGGTTGTAATCATTTCTATACGTCTAAATAACAGACAATTAGCCAAGTGAACTATTATATAAAATCAGGTTATTCAAAGTTAGGTCATTTTCCTGAACATCTGCCGATTTTTCACTTCAAAGGAGTTTTTCCCTGAAATTCTCCGGAGTTATGGTTTCGAATTCCGTGACCTCATAATTTTTTTTAAAGTCGGCGGCAAGACTGGCCTTCTTAGATGCCGACCACTTAAACGCAAATTCCCTGAATGTTCCGTTTGTTTCTTCGATCAGGTCGATCTCTTTTTGGGTATAGGTTCGCCAGAAGTAGGAGTTGGCACTGTTAATATCCTGATAATGAATTTGTTTCATCCTTTCTGCCATACAAAAATTCTCCCACAACGCACCCAGATCATTACGGAATTCCAGGGGATTAAGTTGTTGGATCACTTCATTTCTGATACCAACATCCCAAAAATAAATCTTCCGGCTTTTCATGATCTCACTTCTCAGGTTACGTTTAAAGGCAGGCAGCCTGAAAATCACAAAGTTATCTTCAAGCAATTGTATATAACGCTGAACAACAGTCTGATCCACTCTTAATTTAACTGATAATTCAGTATAGGAAACTTCATTACCAATCTGAAAGGCAAGTAGTTTTAGCAGGTTCAACAGAATTTCAGGTTTCTTAAGATGCTGAAATTCAAGAATATCCTTGAATAAATAACTGGAAGAAATTTCCTTCAGGTTCTCCGGGGCCGTTTGATCGTCCATTGTAATAACCGAAGGATAAAGTCCCCAACGAAGGATGCTGTTCAGGTTTCTCCGGGTATCAATTACAGATCCGGAAGGGAAAATCTCATTGTAACTAAATGGAAATAATTGATAAATGATCTTTCTTCCGGTAAGCGGTTCATTCACCTGGTTTGACAAGTAGAAACTCGAAGAGCCGCTCGCTATTACCTGAAGATGAGGATATTCATCGTAAAGAATTTTCAGAACAAGGCCAATATTTTTCACCCGCTGGGCCTCATCCAGTACCAGAATATCCAGGTTTTTTACCACACCTGCCAGGTTACCGGCATTTTCCCAGGAAAAAAGGGATTGCACATCAAGATAATCACAATTAAAGAATTCCGACCGCTTTTTTGTTTTATCCAGGAGTTGCTTTATCAGGGTTGTCTTTCCAACCTGTCTGGCTCCATATAGAATGATTACTTTTTTTGCACCTTGAGAATCCTCTATACGTTTCAATAACCGATCTTCAATATGACGGGTAATCAGCATTTTTTTAAGGCAAATATACGAATTACATGACCAAAGTCATCTGATTCAATAAAATTACATGACTTTATTCATCTTTTTTTGCATGAAGTGTTCATCCGGCCTAATAAAACAGATACCCTGGGACAGCGCAAGAATACTCCGAAGGAGTTTAAGTTGGGTAACCCGGGAGGCCTCGTCGCCGCTTCCCGACGGCGCCTGGCGCTTCCCTCCTTCGTCGGGATCCCGATCCGCTACCGCTCATCGGGACCGCACCAGCCAAGGTCGGGAAGCGGCTACTGGAAGGAAAATCTCTATAAAAACCTTTTCCTTTTTTTTGCTCGGGCCGTATGGTTTACTACTCTTTTACCTGATCGAAGGGGACAAACAGTCTTTTTAATTAAAACCGGAAGGGACTAAATCCCGGCTCTGTTCGATAACGTTTCGGCTCCGGTTGAATCCGG